>NZ_JBEOVG010000013.1:0-158633 GCF_040295345.1 Actinosynnema sp. NPDC002837 | reverse complement strand
CGAGGACTACCTGCGGGCACGGCGGCTGCCGCGTGCCACGGACGGGGAACGGCCGGCGCGGGATCGCCGCGCCGGGGGCCCGGCTCAGTCGGACACCGGGTGGATCAGCTCCACGCTGCCGCGTCTCGCGGCCCAGTGGTCGATCGCCTGTCCGCACGCCTGGTCGAGGTGGCGGACGCCGGTCAGGTCGACGCGGACGTGCTTGCTGTCCGGCACGGCCTCCAGGGTCTCCAGCAGGCCCGGCAACTTGAGGAACGTCGCGTTGCCGCGCACCGCCACGTGGTGGTGGTCCTCGCCGTGCGCGGTCACCGTGACGGTCAGGCGGGACATGTCCCAGGCCGTCTTGACCACCGCCGCGAGCAGGCCCGCCAGGGTGCCGGTGAGCAGGTCCGTCACCACGATCAGGCCCGCGGTGAGCACCAGGACGGCGGCTTCCGCCCGGTGCGCGCGGGCCAGGGCCAGGACCTGTCCGAGCGCCAGGAGCTTCCACCCCGCCTGCACCAGCAGCGCGGCCAGGACCGCCAGCGGCACGTAGGACAGCACGCCCGGCAGCAGCACGACGAACACCAGCAGCCACACGCCGTGCAGCACGCGGGACAGCCGGGTGCGGGCGCCTGCGTCCACATTGGTCGCGCTGCGCACGATCACGGCGGTCATCGGCAACGCGCCGAGCACACCGCACACCGCGTTGCCGACGCCCTGCGCCACCAGCTCCCGGTTGTACCGCGTGCGCGGCCCGCTGTGCATGCGGTCCACGGCCGCCGCGCTGAACAGGCTCTCCGCCGACGCCACCAGGGCGAACGTCAGCATCGCGCCCAGCACGCCCGCGTCCAGCGGGGAGAAGTCGACCAGGGACACCACGTCGGTCAGCGGGCCGACCGAGATGCGCGGCAGCGGGAGCAGCGCGCCCACCGCCGAGGCGACCACGACGGCCACCAGCATCCCCGGCACGGCGCGCCACGGCGTGCGCTTCCACAGCCACGCCACGACCAGCGTCAGCACGCCGACGGCCAAGCCGCTCAAGCCGACCGGCGTCGTCACCGCGGTCCGCGCGAGGTCGGCCAGGCCCGCGAACTTCTCGCCGGTCGTGGCGGGCTGGTCCTGCCCGCCGAACGGGTAGAGCTGGCCGAGCACGAGCACCAGGCCGATGCCCGCGAGCATGCCCTGGACCACGGCCGGCGAGATGGCGCGGAACCAGCGGCCCAGCCGCAGCAGGCCCAGGGAGATCTGGAGCAGTCCCGCGCCGAGCACGATGAGGCCGAGCGCCGCCAACCCGTGCTCCGCGACGGTGTCCGCGACCAGCACGGTCAGGCCCGCCGCCGGGCCGCTGACCTGCATGGTGCTGCCGGGCAGCAGGCCGACCACGAGGCCGCCCACCACGCCGGTGATGATGCCCAGTTCCGCCGGCACGCCGGAGGCGACGGCGATGCCCACGCACAGCGGGAGCGCCACCAGGAAGACCACCAGCGAGGCGCCGACGTCGGGCCAGAAGGTCGGCGGCGCCGGTCGTTCGGTCCGGGTGCTCACGCGCCGACCCCCGGGTCGTTCACGGTGCGTGATGTCGTGCGGGTGAAGGGTTCGGGCTCGCCGGCGGGCCCGCGTCCCATTTTCCGGGAAACGCGAGGTGAATGCGCACGGGCGGGCCGGAGCCGTTGACGGAATTCCATTCGGTTTACCCCACTCGTCGTTGGTCGGACGATGCGATCTACTGGCGGTGGGGCGCCGATCAGTTCCGGAACACCTGTAAAGCCGACGGCGTGGTCCAGGAACGGAGGTGTTCTTCGCGGCCTCGTCCTACGGGCGGCGATGTGCTCACGGTAGCGCGGCGGGTCGTGCCGGGAACGTCGCGGTGAGAGCGCGCGACCGGTCTGGCCGGCCACGATCGGGTGGACCAAGATCGCGGCTCGGGGCCCTGGCGGCACTCGCGGGCGGGTTCTTCCTCCGAGCCGGCCGCGCTGTGCCCGACCGGGACGGCGCGCACGACGCCGACGTGGCCGAACGGGGAGGGTGCGAGCACGGCGACGAGCGCCAAGGCCATCGCGACGACGACGACACGCGCCATGACACCCCCCGATGAGCCGCGCCTGTGATCAAGTGTCACAAATCCGGGTGACGTGACGGTTAATCCGGAACCGCCTACGCCCACTCCGCCCGATATTCACTCGATGGTTCGTGACGCAGATCATCTACCGGGTATTTCAATCACTGTGAGTGATCGAAATACCCTGTGCGGGGTGGAGACTGGCACGCCGGCGGACATCGCCGCACAACTGCAAGCCGATCTGGAGCAGTACCCGGACGAGCGGACGCAGATCCTGATCGAGGCAGCCGAGACGTGGCGCCAGGCCGGCGAGGGCGAACGTGCCGTCGCACTGCTGGAGCAGGCCGTCGCCGAGGGCGGTGAGGACGCCGACGAGGCCCGCGTGGCGCTGGCCGACGTGCTGTTCGCCCTCGACCGGGTCGAGCAGGCCGAGGCCCAGCTCGACACCCTCCGGCGCGAACGGCCGCCGTCACCGGCGCCGTACCACCTGGCGGCCGAGCTGCTGGAGGAACGCGGCTCCCTCGACGAGGCGCTGACCTGGTACGGCATGGCCCTGTCCCGGTTGACCGAGGAGGAGCTGGCGCAGCGGTCGGGCGAGTTCGGGTTCGCCTCCTACGCCAACACCGTCCTGGCCGGCCGGCGACGTGTGCGCCAGGCCCTGGCGATGCCCCCGGACGAGCTCGACGAGTCGGTCCGGTCCATGGAGGACCACGCGGAGGAGTTCGCCCGCGCCCTGACGCCGCGGGCGTCGCCGAAGGAGGCGCGGGTGCTGTTCTGGCCTCGCGGCGAGATCTCCCGCGCGCACGAGACGTGGCCGCAGCTGGTGCAGCACGCTGACGAGGAGACCGTCCTCGCCGACCGCGAGGCAGCCAACCGCGAGCTGTCCGAGTCGGGCGTCGCCCGGATCACCATGGTGCCGCTGACCGTCCACCGGCTCTTGGACTTCGCGGCCAGGACGGGTGGCGATCCCGCCGACGAGCAGATCCGCCTGGCGTGCCTGGCGGAGATCGTCGAGGAGGGCGGCGCGGTCGCCTGGCCGCCCGCCCGCAACGCGCCCTGCTGGTGCGGTTCGGCCGCCAAGTACAAGAAGTGCTGCGGCCGCCCAGGCCGGTGAACCACGCCTAAGAGAGGGCTGCGAGGGTGAACGAGGCGGCAGCCGCGACCGAGAGCAGCGCCCGGACGTGGTTCATGGGCACCCACTCGCGGAGGTAGCGGGTCCAGTACTCGGTCGTGCCGAGCCGTTCGAGCTCGTTGTTGCGCGGGATGTGGAACGCGCCCGTGAGCACGATCCCGCCGAGGACGTAGAGCGCCGCGCCCGCCCACGCCCAAGGGTCGCCCTCGAACGCCGCGACCACACCGACCACCGCCGTGCCGACGAAGACGCCGATGAACGCGGGGTTCACCACGGCGAGGTTGATCGCCCGCATGGCGGCGACGCCGACCGCCGGCTCGGCCCGCCGCAGCCCGGGCATGACCATCGCGGAGAACGCGAAGAAGACTCCAGCCATCATCCCGCAGCCGAGGGCCGCGATGATCGTCACCGTGGGGAACATGGACCCAGTCAAGTGGACGGGTCCTCGACTTTCCATCGCTCGACGCCTCGATCGCATACGCGAGCGTCTTAGGCTGGCGGCCGTGGACGTTCTCGCCGGGCTGCTGGACGGGCCGCGCGCCCGTGGCGCGTTCCTCATGCGCACAGTCCTGGACCCGCCGTGGTCGCTGCGCATCGAGGACCGCGCGCCGTTGACCGTGGTGGCGATGGTGCGCGGCGGCGGGTGGTTGCTGCCGCACGACGGCGATCCCGTGCCGCTGGGCGCCGGTGACGTCGCCGTGCTGCGCGGGCCCGACCCGTACGCGTTGGCCGACGACCCGGGCACGCCCGTGCAGGCGGTGGTCCACCCCGGCGAGATCACCACCACGCCGGACGGCGCCGCGCTGTGCGAGCAGTGGGGCCTGGGCGTGCGCACGTGGGGCGCGAACCCCGACGGGTCGGTGGTGATGCTCAGCGGCACGTACCAGTTGGACGGCGAGGTGAGCCGACGGCTGCTGTCGGTGCTGCCGCCGTTCCTCGTGGCGCCGCGCGCGGAACTGCCGCTGGTGCCGCTGCTGGCCGACGAGATCACCCGGGACGAGCCGGGCCAGGAGGCGGTGCTGGACCGCCTGCTCGACCTGCTGCTGATCTCCGTGCTGCGGTCGTGGTTCTGCCGTCCGGAGGCGGAGACGCCGACCTGGTACTCGGCGCACGCCGACCCCGTGGTGGGGCGCGCGCTGCGGCTGCTGCACGGCGACCCGGCGCGTCCGTGGACGGTGGCGACGCTGGCCGACGCCGTCGGCGTGTCCCGGGCCGCGCTGGCCAGGCGGTTCACCGAACTGGTCGGCGAACCGCCGATGGCCTACCTGACGGACTGGCGCCTCACCCTGGCCGCCGACCTGCTGCGCGAACCGTCCGCCACCGTCGCCGCGGTGGCCCGCCAGGTCGGCTACAGCACCGCGTTCGCGCTGAGCACGGCGTTCAAGCGGGAACGCGGCGTGAGCCCCTCCGAGCACCGCGCGGGCGCGTGAGCGAAGCCGCTAGGCGCCGATCAGGCGGGCGGCGAGGTAGCCCTCCAGCTGGTCCATCGACACCCGCTCCTGCGACATGGTGTCGCGCTCCCGCACCGTCACGGCGTGGTCGGTGAGGGTGTCGAAGTCGACCGTCACGCAGAACGGCGTGCCGATCTCGTCCTGCCTGCGGTAGCGGCGGCCGATGGCGCCCGCGTCGTCGAACTCGATGTTCCAGTGCTTGCGCAGCGCGTTGGCCAGGTCCTTGGCCTTCGGCGACAGGTCGGCGTTGCGCGACAGCGGCAGCACGGCGGCCTTCACCGGCGCCAGCCTGCGGTCCAGGCGCAGCACGACCCGCTTGTCCACCCCGCCCTTGGCGTTCGGCGCCTCGTCCTCGGTGTAGGCCTCCAGCAGGAACGCCATCATCGGCCGGCCGACACCCGCGGCGGGCTCGATCACGAACGGCCGGTAGCGCGAGTTGGTGGCCTGGTCGAAGTACGACAGGTCGACGCCCGAGTGCTCCGAGTGCGTGGTCAGGTCGAAGTCGGTGCGGTTGGCGATGCCTTCCAGCTCACCCCACTCCTGGCCGCCGAACCGGAACCGGTACTCGATGTCGACGGTCCGCTTCGAGTAGTGCGACAGCTTCTCCTTGGGGTGCTCGTAGTGCCGCAGGTTCTCCTTGGAGATGCCCAGCTCGTTGTACCAACGCGTGCGCTCGTCGATCCAGTACTGGTGCCATTCCTCGTCCGTGCCCGGCTCGACGAAGAACTCCATCTCCATCTGCTCGAACTCGCGCGTGCGGAAGATGAAGTTGCCCGGCGTGATCTCGTTGCGGAAGCTCTTGCCGATCTGGCCGATGCCGAACGGCGGCTTGCGGCGCGACGTGGTCTGCACGTTGAGGAAGTTCGTGAAGATGCCCTGCGCGGTCTCCGGGCGCAGGTAGTGCAGGCCCTCCTCGGTCTCCACCGGGCCGAGGTGGGTCTTGAGCAGGCCGTTGAACATCTTCGGCTCGGTGTACTGGCCGCGGGTGCCGCAGTTCGGGCACGGCACGTCGGAGACGTCGCCCTCCGCGACCTGCTTGCCGGTGCGCTCGGCGTACTCCTCGACCAGCGTGTCCTGCCGGAACCGCTTGTGGCACGAGTTGCACTCGACCAGCGGGTCGACGAACGCCTCCACGTGACCGGACGCCGCCCACACCTCGCGCGGCAGGATCACCGACGAGTCGAGGCCGACCACGTCCTCGCGGCCGCGCACCATGAAGTTCCACCACTGGCGCTTGATGTTGTCCTTCAGCTCGACGCCGAGCGGACCGTAGTCCCAGGCCGACCTGGTGCCGCCGTAGATCTCGCCGCACGGGTAGACGAACCCGCGACGCTTGCACAGGCTGACGACGGTCTCGATGCGATCGGCTGCCACGGACACTCCATCGGGAGATGCAGAAAGGGACGGAAACGGGCTTGCCAGCGTAGTCCTTGCCGTCGGGCAGCCCTCGGGCGACCGGGCCGCACCCGTGCGCGCACGTTCCGGTGACGGCGGCGTCCGGAGGCGGGGTCGCGGGACCGGCCCGCTCAGCGCGGAGTCGTCGGACCTGCGGCTTCGCCGAGACGGACGGTGCCGGCGTCGTGCGCCAGCAGGCTCACCTCGCGGCGGACCGCGCCGTCGGCGGCCACCAGCAGCGGTTCGTAGGCGGCCGGCTCGTCGGTGCTCGCCTCCGACAGCAGGGGGATGACGTGCTCGCGCACCTCGAACGGCGACAACGCCCGCCGGTAGGCGACCACGGAGTCGAACTCGACCGTCAGCACGAAGCGGTCCGCCTCGTCGGTCGACCGCGACAGCTGGGCACGTCGGCAGCCGGGCTGGGCGGTGAGCAGGGCCAACGCCCGGTCGACGCGCCCGGTGAACGCCTCGACCCCGGTTTCCGCCACGGTGAAGCGGCACACGAGCAGCACGGTGCAAGGATGCCACGGTGGCTGGTGACTCGAAGCGGACCCTGATCCCCGGTGCCGGACCGCTCTCGCGGGTGCCCGCGCCGGCGGCGTTCCTGCTGGTCTTGGCGCTGTTCCTGGCGGGCGTGTGGCTGCGGGGCACGGTGGGCGCGCTGCTGCTGGGCCTGCTGGCCCTCGGCGTGGCGGCGCTGCTCGCCACCACGTGGCCCCTGCTCACGCCGAGCGCACGCGTGTTGAGACTGCTCGTCCTGGCCGTGCTGGTGCTCGTCACGGTGTCCGTGCTCTAGCGCCGTAGTATCGGTGGTGAAAATCCATACCACGTGGGAGGCGCCGTGACGGCAGGAGTGCGGGGCGAACACGTGCACTCCCCGGAACGCCGGGTGCCACCACCGGCGCCGCGGCAGCCGACCCGGACCCTGTCCGCGGCCGGCGAGCTGCTGCGGGCGCTCGCCGCGCCGGTGCGGATCGCGATCGTGCTGCAACTGCGCGAGGCGGACCGGTGCGTGCACGAGTTGGTCGAGGCGCTGGGCGTGGCCCAGCCGCTGATCAGCCAGCACCTGCGGGTGCTCAAGGCCGCGGGCGTGGTGCACGGCGAGCGGCACGGCCGCGAGGTCGTCTACCGGCTCGTCGACGAGCACCTCGCGCACATCGTGGTAGACGCGGTGACCCATGTGGACGAGGGGCCGCCGCGTGGTATCAACCAGACCGACCGGACCCCCCGGACGGAGGAGATGTGACCACTAGCGAGCGCCCGACCACCGCGGTGCCCGGGCTGCGCTCGACCAAGCAGCGCACCGCCGTGTCCAAGCTGCTCGACTCGCTGGGCGAGTTCCGCTCGGCCCAGGAGCTGCACGAGGAGCTGCGCAAGCGCGGCGAGGGCATCGGCCTGACCACGGTCTACCGCACGTTGCAGTCGCTGGCCGACGCCGGCGAGGTCGACGTGCTGCGCACCGACTCCGGTGAGGCGATCTACCGCCGCTGCTCCCAGCACCACCATCACCACCTGGTGTGCCGCGGGTGCGGCCGCACGGTGGAGGTCGAGGGCCCGGCGGTGGAGAAGTGGGCCGACCGGATCGCGGCGGAGAACGGGTTCGTCGAGGTCAGCCACACCGTGGAGATCTTCGGCACGTGCCGCGACTGCTGCGACGGCGGCCGAGCCGAGGCCCGGCACTCTTAGCCCGGGCCTCGTGGCTCAGCCCTCGTAGGTGTCCTCGGGCGCGGTGATCGGCACGACCTGCGACACCGTGAACGTCGGCACGAACGCGCTCTCCTTGGTCGCCGAGCCGGGCACCACCCGGCCGGTGGCCTCGACCCACTGGTCGGTCGGCAGCGCGGCGAAGTCCTGACCGACCATCTTCGCCTTGACCGGCGAGGCGTCGGCGGCGCAGCACGAGATCGTCAGCCGGGCGATGAACACGTCGGCGTCCTTGCGCACCACGAACCCGGTGAGCTTGACCGTGCGGTCGTCCAGCGAGCCGGAGTCGTCCCACGCGGTGCGGGTGACGAACTCGCCGATGGTGAGCGGCACGACCTCGTCGGACGGCAGCGGGGCGAACCCGCTCGACGCCTTGGCCTCCTGGGCGGCGTTGCGGTCGGACCGGTTGACCGTGTCCGCGCCCAGCGCCGGCGGGCTGATCAGGAACACCGCGAGCACCGGCAGCAGCAGCATCCACGGGCTGCGCGACGAGCCGTGCTCGTGCCCGGCGTGCTCGATCCCGCTGGGCTCCGCCTGACCTGCCCGGGACTGCCCGGCGCGGATGTCACGGGCGATCGACACCAGGGCCAGCACCACCATGACGCCGCCGGTCACGACCAGCCACGGCTGCAACGACTCCTTGACGTACCGCAGGTACGTGCCGGTCAGCGCGAGCTTGAGCAGCGCGCCGCCGAGCAGGACCAGCAGGATGTTCTGCGTCTCACGCCTCATGGGTCCCCACGCCTCCTCGGTTCTCCCGCCTCACAGGAACACCGCTCCCGCCGCCAGGGCCGACGCGATCGCGACCAGGAACGTGGCCGGTGCGAAGCGCGCCGCGAAGGACTTGCCGAACGCGCCCGCCTGCAGCGCGATGAGCTTGACGTCGACCGCCGGGCCGACCACCAGGAACACCAGCCGGGGCAGCAGCGGCAGCGCCGACATCGAGGCCGCCACGAACGCGTCCGCCTCGCTGCACAGCGCCAGCACCACGGCCAGCAGCGACAGCACCACGACGGCCAGCACGATCTGACCGCCCAACGTCTCCAGCCACGCCTGCGGCACGAGGACGTTGAACGCCGCCGCGAACACGCCGCCGAGCACCAGGAACCCGCCCGCGTCGACCAGGTCGTGCCGCGCGGTCTCGGCGAACACCAGCCAGCGGGACGACCCGTCGTGGTCGGGCAGGCGGCGCAGCGCGCGTTCGGCGATCCACTCGGCCTTGCCGAACCGGGTCCACAGCCAGCCCATGACCACGGCGGTGAGCAGCGCGCCGACGAACCGCGCGGGCACCATCATCGGCGCGTTGGGGAACGCCACGGCCGTGGACACGAGCACGATCGGGTTCACCGCGGGCGCCGCGAGCAGGAACGTCAGCGCCACGGCGGGCGCCACGCCCTGCTGCATCAGGCGGCGGGACACGGGCACGGCCGCGCACTCGCAGCCGGGCAGGGCCACCCCGGCGACACCGGCGACGGGCACGGCCAGCGCGGTTCTCGTCGGCAGCGCCCGGCGCAGCACGGTGGCCGGGATGAACGCCGCGATCGCACCGCTGATCAGCACGCCGAGGACGAGGAACGGCAGCGCCTGCACGCACACCGCGACGAACACCGTCGACGCCGTGCGCAGCACCGGCACGTCGAGCACGCCGACCAGCCAGTCCTGCAACAGCAGCGCCGCCACGAGCAGCACGCAGAGCACTTCCAGCGAAGTGATCTTCCAGCGCGGCGGCGGACGGCGCGGCCCCGCGCCCCGGATCTCGCCAGTGATTGTCACTTTCGAGATGATGCCAGAACCACCGCCGACGGCTCACCGACCTACGTCGGGTCTTCAGCCGCCGGCCACGTGACCGTCACGGGCGGTAGGTTCGGAGTGTGGACTGGCACGGGTGGCACGCCGACTACGACCGCCCGGACTCCGCGCTCGCCCGGCGACTGCGGGCCGTCCAAGCGCAGGTCAGGGCCGCGTTGGACGACAGCCCGCCCGGGCCGCTGCGGGTGCTCTGCCTGTGCGCGGGGCAGGGGCGCGACCTGCTGGAGGTGCTCGCCGACCACCCCCGGCGGCACGACGTCCGCGCGCGCCTGGTCGAGTTGGACCCGCGGAACGCGGCGGTCGCCGAGGCGACGGCCCGGGCGGCCGGCCTGACCGGGGTTGAGGTGCGGACGGCCGACGCCTCGCTCACCGACCACTACCGCGACCTCGCACCGGCGGACCTCGTGCTGGTCTGCGGCGTGTTCGGCAACATCACCGACGAGGACATCGAGCGGACCGTCGACCACTGCGCCCAGCTGTGCCGGACGGGCGGCACGGTCATCTGGACCCGCCACCGCGGCGCGCCGGACCGCGTGCCGCTGATCTGCGAGTGGTTCGAGGAGCGCGGCTTCGCCCGCCGTTGGCTGTCCGACCCGGACGCGGGCTTCGGCGTCGGCGCCCACCGCTTCCACGCCGAACCGCAACCGCTGGCCGCGGGCGTGCGCATGTTCACGTTCGTCGGGTACGAGGTCCTCGAGAAGGACGCCCAGCGGTAGACGTAGGAGAACCGCCGGGGCACCGTCAACGGTCCCCCGAACCCCGGTACGGCCGTGCCCGACCGTACCGAGGTGGCCACCCGGCGTTACTCGGAGCCCTCTTCCTCGTCACGCAGCTCGGCGATCGTCGCCAGCACGTCCACCGCCTCCGTGACCGGGAGCAGCGGCTCGACCACGGCGGTCACGCCGCGGCTCGCGGCCAGCACCTCCTCGGCCAGCCGCACGGCGTCGTCACGCTCGTAGGGCCCGCACACGAACGAGGCCCACTCCTCCCCCGCCGACGCCTCGAACGTGATGGCCCACGGCAGGCCCTCCACGTCCGTCTCGTCGTCGGGCTCGTACACGATCACCCCGGCCATCAGGCACCGTCCCCGGTTCCGGCCAGCAGCTCGTTGCGCAGCTGCGAGGCAGTGGACACGACCAGCATCAGCAGCGTGCTCAACGGCTCCGGCTTGAGCCCTTCGGCCGGGAACGCGTAGCGCAACGTCACGTCCATCCCGCGCTCGGTGTTCACCACGCCGAGCGTGCCGAACAGGCCCTGACCGGCGCGTTCCGCGGCGGACACGGCCAGGCTGGGGTCGTTCGGCAGGTCCCACGCCACCACGCAGGTCAGGCTGAGCACGGTCAGGCCGTCGGCCAGCCGCATCGCCTGCACCGCGCACGGCACCTCGGCGTGCTGGAAGCTCAGCGCGCCGTCGTCGTCGACGTGCACCTCGTGGAACATCTCCAACGCCTCGCGGGCCGCGGTGAGCAGCTCCGCGGTCACCTTGGCGTCCTCGTCGGTCACTTAAGAATCCTCCACGTCGGGCTTGTCCACGGCGCCTCCGAAGCGCCGGTCGCGCATGGCGTACGCCTCGCAGGCGCGCCACAGGTCGAGCCGGTCGAAGTCCGGCCACAGGATGTCCTGGAACACCAGCTCCGCGTACGCCGACTGCCACAGCAGGAAGTTCGACGTGCGCTGCTCGCCGGACGGCCGGATGAACAGGTCCACGTCCGGCATGTCGGGCTGGTACATGTGCTTGGCGAGGGTCCGCTCGTCGACCTTCTCCGGGTTGATCTTGCCCGCCGCGGCCAGCCGGGCGATCTCCCGCGCCGCGTCGCCGACCTCGGCCCGCCCGCCGTAGTTGATGCACATCGCCAGGTTCAGCACGTCGTTGTCCTTCGTGCGCTCCTCGGCGACCTCGAGCTCCTTGATGACGCTGCGCCACAGCCTTGGCCGGCGGCCGGCCCACCGCACCCGCACGCCGAGCTCGTCCAGCTCGTCGGTGCGGTGGTGGATCACGTCGCGGCTGAAGCCCATGAGGAAGCGGACCTCCTCCGGGCTGCGCCGCCAGTTCTCGGTGGAGAACGCGTACAGCGACAGCCACTTCACGCCCATCTCGATCGCGCCCTTGGCCGCCTCCACCACGACGGCCTCGCCGCGCTTGTGCCCCTCGATCCGGGACAGGCCGCGCTGGTTGGCCCAGCGGCCGTTGCCGTCCATCACGATCGCGATGTGCCTGGGCACGAGGTCCGCGGGCAGCACCGGCGGCGTGGCGCCGGTGGGGTGCGGTTCCGGGGGTCGGGGAACGCGCTGGACGCGCTCAACCCGCCGTCGGCGGAGCATGGCTGTCCTCTCAGGGGGTGTGCTGCGGAGGGGTTTCTCGTGCGGCAGGCGACTCTAACCGTCGGTCGCCTGCGCCTTTCTCTCGACCAACGGCAGCGACCGCAACTGGCGCTCCAGGTGCCACTGCAGGTGCGCGGCGACCAGGCCGCTCGCGTCGCGGCGGGCGACGGCGGGAATGCCGTCCACCTCGTCCCACCGGCCGTGCAGCAGCGCCGCGAGCAGGCGCAACGTGTCGGTGGACGGCGTGGCGCTGCCCGGCGGACGGCACCGCGGGCACACCATGCCGCCCGCGTGCACGTTGAACGCCTTGTGCGGGCCGGGGTCGGCGCAGCGAGCGCACTCGTCGACCGCCGGCGCCCAGCCCGCGAACGCCATCGCGCGCATCAGGTAGGCGTCGAGGATGAGCGAGGCGTCCCGCTCCTTGGCCGCCAGCGCCCGCAACGCGCCCGCGACCAGCAGGTACAGCCGCAGGACGGGTTCGCCCTCCTCGGAGGTGAGCCGGTCGGCGGTCTCCAGCACCGCGCACCCCGCCGTGTAGCGCTGGTAGTCGTCCACCAGCACCACGCCGAACGCGTCCAGCGTCTCCACCTGCGTGATCACGTCCAGCGACCGGCCCGGGTAGAACTGCACGTCGACGTGCCCGAACGGCTCCAGCCGCGCGCCGAACCGCGACGACGTGCGGCGCACGCCCTTGGCCACCGCGCGCAGCTTGCCGTGCCTCTGGGTGAGCAGCGTGATGATCCGGTCGGCCTCGCCGAGCTTCTGCACCCGCAGGACCACACCGGTGTCGCGGTAGAGGTTCGCCACCTTCGCCAGTCCCTAGAAACCCAGTCTGCGCAGCTGCTTCGGGTCGCGCTGCCAGTCCTTGGCGATCTTGATGTGCAGGTCGAGGTACACGCGGGTGCCGAGCAGCTTCTCGATGTGCCTGCGGGAGGTGATGCCGACCTGTTTGAGGCGCTCGCCCCGGTGGCCCAGGATGATCGCCTTCTGGCTCGGCCGCTCCACGAACACGTTGGCGTGGATGTCCACCAGGTCGTCGCGCCCCTCGCGGGGCAGCATCTCCTCGACCACCACCGCGATCGAGTGCGGCAGCTCGTCGCGCACGCCCTCCAGCGCGGCCTCCCGGATCAGCTCGGCGACCAGGGTCAGCTCCGGCTCGTCGGTCAGCTCGCCGTCCGGGTACAGCGCCGGTCCCTCCGGGAGCTTGCCCAGCACCAGGTCGGCCAGGGCGTCGACCTGGTAGCCGTTCACCGCGGACACCGGGATCAGCTCGGCGAAGTCCATCACCTTCTGCAGCGCGAGCAGCTGCTCGGCCACCTGCTGCTGACCGACCAGGTCGGTCTTGGTGACGATGCCGATGACCGGGGTGCGCTTGGCGATCTTCTCCAGCTCGGCGGCGATGAACTTGTCGCCGGGGCCGACCTTCTGGTCCGCGGGCACGCAGAACCCGACCACGTCCACCTCGCTCCACGTCTCCCGCACCAGGTCGTTGAGGCGCTGGCCGAGGAGCGTGCGGGGGCGGTGCAGGCCGGGGGTGTCCACGAGGACCAGCTGGCCGTCCTCGCGGTGCACGATGCCCCGGATGGTGTGCCGGGTGGTCTGCGGTTTGCTCGACGTGATCGCGACCTTGGTCCCGACCAGCGCGTTGGTCAACGTCGACTTGCCTGCGTTGGGGCGGCCGACGAAGCACGCGAACCCGGAACGGTAGCCATCCATCCGTCCATTGTCCCCGCACCCGTCGGCCGCGCCGCGTCAGCCCTCGTCAGTCCTTTCGGTCGTCGCGCTCACGGGCGGGCCGGGGACTCTGCGCCCCCGGTCGCGAACGCGCGCAACCCCAACGGCGCCGCGAACGCCTCCTCGAACCACCGCAGGTCGTCGTCCTGGTCCGGGTCGTCGACGAACGCCCGGACCACCGCGCACCACTCGTCCCGGTCGAGCACGGCCCGGTAGCGGTCGACCGACCGTGCCCG
Organism: Actinosynnema sp. NPDC002837; assembly: GCF_040295345.1. Taxonomy (NCBI): domain Bacteria; kingdom Bacillati; phylum Actinomycetota; class Actinomycetes; order Pseudonocardiales; family Pseudonocardiaceae; genus Actinosynnema; species Actinosynnema sp. NPDC002837. Next base: position 144,809 of record NZ_JBEOVG010000013.1, on the reverse strand, counting down.
CCGCTCGGCCGTGCCGATCTCCGAAGCCCGCAGGTGGTGGGCGATGACAGCCGCCCGGGTGTACCGGCCCGCGCTGGGCGCCTGCCGACCCAGGTGGTCGGCGTACGCGTCCAGCACGGCGTGCGCGTGCGGGTAGTGGTCCAAGGTCCCGCCCATGCCCTCCGCGCCCGCGATCCTGGCCAGCAGGAGTCCGGTGTGGTCCACGAAATCGTCATCCGACCAGGTGGTGATGGCCTCGTGCAGGTGGGCGGCCGTCGCCACCCGTGCCGCGAAGTAGGAGTTGAGGAAGTCTCCGTCGCACGACCGGCGCAGCAGCCAGTCCCGTTCCTCCGTGCCGCCGACCAGGCACAACGCCTCCACCACGTACACGCGGCCCCAACCGGCGACCCGGTCGCCCAACCACACCAGGGCCTCCGCGCCGCCGCGCCGACGTTTCAGCGCGTCGGCGGCCAACCACCCGAACGAGTTCGACAGCAGGCCGATCGTGCGGATCAGCGGGATGTCGTCCTCGTCCCGGCCGGTGGCCAGCAGCGCCAGGCCCAACGCCACGGCGGGCTGGTCCGGGCCGTGCCGGACCAGCCACCGGCCGGTCTCCCGCACGCGCTCCCGATCGGCCCGGCGCGCCGCGGCGGTCATGCGGTCGTTGCGGAAGATCGGCACGTCGAGGTCGCGGACGGCTTCGGCGAGGGCCTGCGGTGGGTCGTCACCGGCGAAGTGGCGGTCCAGGGCCTTGGCGACGTCCGCCCCGACCCGGCGTCGACCGCCCTGCCCGGAGTGGCGCTTCGCGCGCGGCTCGCCGGGGAACGGTCGGCCCTCGTTCGGCAGCGGTCGGTCGGGGTGCTGCTCGTGCAACCGCACGGCGTGCTCGTACAGGCTGATCCGGGGTCCCGCCCCGGTCGTCCCGCTCATCGGCGGGCGGAGGACTCGATTCTCTCGGTCATGATCGCGAGCCTAGCCGCTGCGCGATCACGAAGTCGCCCCTCTCCGGCCCGGAACCCCGGGCGGCACGGTCGGCTCACACCCCGGGTGACCGCCCGGTAACCCTCTGGAGGCTCCCGTGACACTGCTCCGCGCCCTGCCCTTACCCGTGTTGGTGGCATCGACCCTGGTCGGCGGCGCCGGCGTGGCGTCGGCGGCGACCGCCACCGTCGGCAACACCGACGGCGACGGGCTGAACGTGCGGTCCGCGCCGACCTCGGCCAGTTCGTCGCTCGGCCTGGTGTGGGACGGGCAGCGGGTCGACATCTCGTGCCAGGTGCGCGGCCAGTCGGTGACCAACACGCGTGGGTTCACCAGCGACCTGTGGGACTACGTGCCCGCGTTGCGCGGCTACCTGGCCGACGCCTACCTGGCCACCGGCTACGACTACCGCATCCCCGGCGTGCCGGACTGCGGCACGCAGACCGGGCGGCTGGTGCCGGTGTCGCAGTTCCACGGTCAACCCAACCAGGGCGAGGACTGCGGACCGGCCAGCGTGGTGTCCGCCCTGCTCGCGGCGGGCGTGACGCCCAGGTCGTGGAACGCGAGCCGCCCGGTCGACGCGATCAACCGCGCGCGGTCCGACATGGGCTACGACCCGACGTGGAACGACCCGAACAAGTTCGGCACGAACGAGTCCGACGTCAAACGCGCGCTCGCGGCCAACGGCGTGTCCGCGACGGTCGTCTTCAACGACCTGAACCGGGTGCTCACCCACGTCCGCAACGGCCGCCCGGCGATCATGGCGGGCAACATGGTCAGCCTGCCCTGGTCAGGCCGCAACGTCCCGCACTTCCTCACCGTCGCCGCCTACGACGGGGACTACCTGGTCCTCGACCCGGCGTCCCAGGCGATCGTCTACCGGGCGTCCGCCTCGACCCTCTCGGCCTACTTCAACCACGACCTCGGCCGCGCGGGCGTGCTGCTCTGAGAGCCCTCTTCCCGACCGGCAGCTGCCAAGGCGGCCGGTCGGGAGCGGCTCTTCGGACACCGCCGCCATCAACGGTCGTGCACCACGAACCCCTGAACCACCGAATTCCGATAGGTCCGCAAGGCGGACGGGTAGTGCCTGTCCTCTTGGTAAGCGATCACGTGGCCGGGCAACGCGGTGGCCTGCCAACCGACACCGAGCCCTTTGACCAGAAGCGCCAACGCCGAGTCCACTGTCGGCGGAATCCCCCCGAAGTCCAGCACGACCGCCTCCTCGTCCTTCATCGCGCCGTGGTACCTGAACGAGTAGGGCAAGGACTGCTTCAGCACCGCTGCCGCTTCCCTGATCGAGCGCTCACCGGTCAACTCGCGCACCGGGAGGTACAGGTCCACGGGATGTTGCATGTCGAAGTGGCCCTCGGCGACCGGTGAGGCATCCCGGCCCCGGCCTGGATCGCTGTTGCCGAACCCGTTGCGATTCCACGGGGGAACTACGTGCTGTCGTTTCATCAGCAGCGCTTCGGGAGCGATGGCGGTCAAGTCCTCGCTCACGTACAGGTGCGTGAACGAGACGTCCCGCGGGTCCAAGCCGCGGCGCCCGGAGATCTTCCTGAGCGCCCGACCGAGGTTGGCCGGCAAGGTGCGCTCGGCCTTCCCGATGTAGACCAACTGCCCCCTGTGGAACAGCTCGTAAATGCCGGGACGCGGTTGGAGGCGGTCGAGGTTCCCTTCGTCCAGCGGTTGAGGTGACGACTCGGCGAGCCTTGCCCCGAGTTGCTGGGTGAACGCCGCGGTGAAGCTGAAGGCGAAGTCCCCGCCGTCGCTGCTCGAAGTCAGAGGTGGCCGTGCGCGCACGGGGTCCGCGCTCCTCGGGTAGGCCATCACCGGGCTCTCGCTGCCCGTTCCCGCTGTCCGGGGCGCACGTGCTCCTGCCGAACCCCCGCGGTCGGGTGCAGGCGCATCGGCCAACCGTTCGGCGGCCAACCTCAGCACCCGGAAGCGCTCGACCTGCAGGGCGGTGTCCAACCCAGCCGGCGGCGACAATACGGTCACCAGGGCTTCGAGGAGGTCCCAGTTCGGCAGCAGCGGTTTAGCGAACGCCCGGCGAACCCATTCGTGGGTGGCCGTGGTGCGGAAGGCGCCCGCGTTGATATGTCCCGCCACCCGGCGGGCACTCGGCCTCCCCGCCAGGCGGTGCAGCTCGTGCAGCGCTTCGTTCAACTCACGCAGGTGCGGTGGAAGAGGATCCGGTCGAGCGAAGGGCGGCATCACACCTCAACACGGCAAGAACTGTCAACAGCTGTCAACGCGCGTCAACCGGCGGTCCGCCGGCTCCACTCGGCCGTCACATGATGACCAACTCCGTCACCGTTCGTCTACCTGCTCCCGAGAGCCCCGAAGCTGGAACTACCAGCGCACCGAGCGGGTGGGCTCAACGTGAAAGGGGACGCGGGTGTCCGTGGTCGACATCGTCCTGTCAGCTGGACTGGTTTCGCTCCTCGTACTTCTCGGCGTCGTGTACCCGGCTGTCTGGTCGCGGCAGGCCGCACGCAGGAAGGACGCGTACCGCGTGCTCGACCTGCTGCTGCGCAGGCGTCGCCGATGACTCCGATCAGCTCTGGCCCGCCACCGGGCCCGGCTGGCCAACGAGGGCGGACCGTGGTGCGGGCGCCCCTACACGGTCTCCTGCACGGCGCCGGACGCGTCGGCGCGCAGCACCGGCGCGCCGGCGGTCAGGTCGCGCACGGCCGAGACGGAGTCCGCGTCCACGGACTCCGAGGCGGTGACGACGGCTGCCGCTTCCAAGCCCTCGGCGCCGCTCGACACCGCCGCCGCGACCGCCGCCTGGAGGGCGGTGAGCTTGAGCGACGGCAACGCGACCGTGGTGGCCGCGTAGGTCCGGCCGTCCGTGTCACGCACCGCCGCGCCCTCCGCCGCACCCGTGCGGGCCCGCGCCGAGCGCGCCAGCGTCACGATCTTCTGGTCCTCGGGGTCGAGCTCACTCACCGGTGGTCCCCTCGCTGTCGTCGCCGTTGTGCACCGGGCGCACGAGCACCGTCGTGATGCGCATCCGCCCGCGTTCGTCCTTGCCGCCCTCGGCCCGCATCCGCAGGCCCGCGATCTCCGCTTCCGTGCCCGGCAGCGGCACGCGGCCCAGGCGCTGCGCCAGCAGGCCGCCGACCGTCTCCACCTCGTGGTCGTCCAACTCCGTGCCGAACAACGCGTCCAGGTCGTCCACCGGCAACCGCGCGCTGACCCGCACCGAACCGTCGGTCAGGTGCTCCACCGGCGGCCGGTCGTCGGTGTCGGACTCGTCGGTGATCTCGCCGACGATCTCCTCCAGGATGTCCTCGATGGTGAGCAGGCCGGCCGTGCCGCCGTACTCGTCCACCACGACCGCCAGGTGGTTGCGCGACAGCTGCATCTCCCGCAGCAGGTCCGCGATCGGCTTCGAGTCCGGGATGAACGACGCCGGCTTCATCACGTCCGCCACCGACGTGCCGTTGGGCTCCTCGGCCAGCGTCAGCCGCACCAGGTCCTTGAGGTTCACCACACCGACGATGTCGTCCACGCTCTCCCCGATCACCGGCACCCGCGTGTACCCGGTGCGCAGCGACAGGGCCAGCGCCTGGCGGATCGACTTGGCCTGCTCGATCCACACGATCTCGGTGCGCGGCACCATCACCTCGCGCGCGATCGTGTCACCCAGCTCGAAGACCGAGTGGATCATCTCCCGCTCGCCCTCGTCCACGACGCCGCGCTCCTGCGCCATGTCCACCAGCTCGCGCAGCTCGACCTCGGAGGAGAACGGGCCTTCGCGGAAGCCCTTGCCCGGCGTGATCGCGTTGCCGACCAGGATCAGCAGCTTGCTCAACGGCCCCAGCACGCGGCCGAGCACCCGGATCGGGCCCGCCGCGAGCAGGCTCACCGCGTACGGGTGCTGCCTGCCGAGCGTCCGCGGACCCACGCCGACCAGCACGTACGACACCACGAGCATGCTCAGCCCGGCGACCAGCATGGCCACCCAGTCGGTGGCGATGAGCCCGAGGCACACCACGGTCACCAGCACCGTCGCCGCCAGCTCGCAGCCCAGGCGCAGCAACAGCAGCAGGTTCACGTGCCGCGGCCGGTCGGCCAGCAGCTGGATCAAGTGCCTCGTGCCCGCCCGGCCCTGCCGCTGCAACGCCTCGACGCGTGCCCGCGACACCGTGCCCAGCGCCGCGTCGACGCCCGCGAACGCGCCCGCCGACAACACCAACACCACGGCCAGCACCAGCAAGCCGGCGGAACTGCCTATCACCTCGGCCGCCTCAGGCTGTCGGCTCGGGCCGGTCCGCGTCCTCCAGGCCGACCGCCCCGAGGAGCTTCGAGTCGGCCTCGCGCTGCGCCGACTTGCGCTCGGCCTCGGCCGCGGCCGTGCGGAAGTCGCCCAGGATGCGGTTCTGCAACGTGAACATCTCCCGCTCCTCGGCCGGTTCCGCGTGGTCGTAGCCGAGCAGGTGCAGCACACCGTGCACGGTCAGCAGGTGCAGCTCGTCCAGCAGGCTGTGGCCCGCCTTCTTGGCCTGGTCCTTGGCGAAGTCCGGGCACAGCACGATGTCGCCGAGCAGGGCCGGGCCGAGGCCCGCCGCGTCCGGTCGGCGGGCGGAGTCCAGCTCGTCCATCGGGAACGCCATCACGTCCGTCGGGCCGGGCAGGTCCATCCAGCGCTGGTGCAGGTCCGCCATCACGTCCAGCTCGACCAGCAGGACGGACAGCTCGGCCAACGGGCTGACGCCCATTCGGTCCAGGGCGAACCGGGCGGCGGCGACGATGGACGGCTCGTCCACGCTCACGCCCGACTCGTTCGCGATCTCGATGCTCACGGCGCCTATCGTCCCCGGCGTTGCCCGCGCGACCGCGCACCGGGTCCGGCGTGGTGCTGGTGCCCGTTGGCCGCGTCGCCCTCGTCCTGCTCGACCTGCCACTTCTCGTAGGCGTCCACGATGTCCGCGACCAGCCGGTGGCGGACCACGTCGTTGCTGGTCAGGACGGAGAAGTGGACGTCGTCCACGCCTTCGAGGATGTCCTTGACGACCTTCAGGCCGCTGCGCTGCCCGCCGGGCAGGTCGATCTGCGTGATGTCACCGGTCACCACGATCTTCGAACCGAAACCCAATCGGGTGAGGAACATCTTCATCTGCTCGGGCGTCGTGTTCTGCGCCTCGTCCAAGATGATGAACGCGTCGTTCAGCGTGTTGTGGGTCAGCAGGTAGTCCTCGGTGACGTACAGCGAGTCCGCTGCGGCCACCTGGATGCACACCGCCTCGGTGCGGCCCGCGGGCTCGATGCTGTCGATGAACCGCATGGGCCGCCCACCGCCACCGGACGCGAGGTACTTCTCGCGCTTGCGAGCGAGCCTGAAGGGCTCGACGCCTTCCGGCAGGCGGATGTCGACGACGTGCGCGTCGTGCCGGTAAGCCACCTCGCGCCCACCGGCGAAGCCGGGCCTGCGCCCCTCGGCCACGCGGGTCCTGGTGTATGCGACACCACCGAGTGACCGGACCAGGCCGATCACGTCGTCCCTGAGCGCGGCCGACGTGGTCGTGTACTGGATGCGGCAGCTGCGCCCCGCCTGGGTCACGGGTCCGCCGTCGGAATCCAGGAGGCCTTGGAGCAGCGCGACCCTGACCTCAGCCGTGTTGGCGAGGTAGACCTCGGGGATGAACTTCGTGTGCGAACGGGTGCCGAGCAGGTCCAGCGCTCGGAGCGCCCCGGTGACGGGGTTCTCCAGCGTCACGACGTCGCCCGGCGACTTCACCCGGTTGAGGGTGTAGTTCACCCGGTCCTTCAGGTTCACCGCCACCCCGGGCAGGGCGGACTGGAGCGCGACGGCCAGTTCGGGGTCGTTGGTCGCGAAAGACGGCGTGGTGGACCCGGTCAGGCACCCGTCGCCGAGCAGGAGACCCAGGGCGTACGGGTCCATCGGGACCTCGCGCGCCGGATGGCAGGTCGGCGCGCTGAGCACCGGCAACTCGTACCGGCGGGCGTGCGCGGCGCGGAGGTTGCCGATCATCTCCTTGGTCTGCAGCACCCGCCACGGCTTGTTGCGGCGGCGGTCGGACCTGGTCCGCACCGTCCAGAGGTGATCACCGCAGGCCAGCGTCGACGCGCCGTCCTGGGCCGTCACCCGGTAGACGTCCTTCACCCCTTGCGGGTAGACGCCGAGAACCGGGGTCGGCTCGCCGTTCGAGCCGATGACGAGATCGCCGACCTGGAGGCTGCCGATGGGCCGGAAGCCGTCCGGGGTCAGCACGTTGGTGAACACCGGCTGCGCCCGGCCGCGCATGTAGGCCAGTGGGGCGACCTCGATCGTGCCCGCCTGGGTCAGGCGGGGGATCGACTCCGGGTCGACCATGTCGTGCAGCGCGTCGTACAGGGGGCGCAGGTACGGGTCGATCTTCTCGTACAGCGTGCCGGGCAGGTAGCCCAGCCGCTCGCCCGCCTCGACCGCCGGGCGGGTCAGGATGATCCGGTTGACCTGCTTGGCCTGCAGCGCCTGCACGGCCTTGGCCATGGCCAGGTAGGTCTTGCCCGTGCCGGCGGGACCGATGCCGAACACCACGGTGTTCTGGTCGATCGCGTCCACGTAGTGCTTCTGGTTCAGCGTCTTGGGCCGGATGGTGCGGCCACGCCGGGAGATGATGTCGAGGCTCAGCACCTCCGCCGGTGACTCGGCGGTGCCGGCGGACAGCATCGCGACCGTGCGGCGGACCGTGTCCTGGCCGACCTGCTGACCGCGGCTGGCGAGCGTGACCAGCTCGGCGAACACGCGTTCGGCGAACGCCACGTCCGCGGGCTGGCCGGAGAGCGTGATCTCGTTGCCGCGCACGTGCACGTCGGCGACCAGCAGTTCCTCGGCGAGCCGGAGGTTCTCGTCACGCGACCCGAGCAGGGCGAGCACCGCGCCGTCGGGCACGGCGAACTTGGATTGGGCGTCGGCCGCGGTCGGGGCTGCCTGCGGCGTGTTGTCGTCGGTACCGGCCACGTGGCCTCGGGCCCTCTTCCTGCGCGTTCGCGCCGTGCTCGAATGAACTCGACCTACCGCTTCCGATGCTAGCCGCCACCACCGACACTCCGCACCGGAGTAAGAAACGGGTTGGACACGGCGGGTGTACTCGGTGATGTGACGGAGTTGCGCGTGCTCACCCCTTACGACCTGCCCGCCTGCGTCCGCCTCGCGTCGGACCGGGGGTGGTCGGAGGAGCCGGAGAAGTGGGCGTTCCTGCTGCGGGTCGGCACCGGGTTCGGGCTGTTCGACGGTGATGAGCTGGTCGGCACCGCCATCGTCACCCGGTTCGGCGACGAGCACGCGGCGGTCAGCATGGTGCTGGTGGCGTCGAGCCACGGCGGTCACGGGCTCGGGCGGAGGGTGGTGGAGCACGCGCTGGAGTTCGCGGGCACGCCGGTGGTGTCGTTGCACGCGACTTCGTACGGCAAGCCGCTGTACGAGAAGCTGGGGTTCCGGTCGGTGGGCTTGGTGACCGCGCACGTGGGCGCGTTCGGCGGCGCGGCCTCGGGCACGTCGCGGCCGGCCGAGGAGGCGGACCGGGCGAAGCTGGCGGCGGTCGACGCCGAGGTGTTCGGCGCCGACCGGTCGGCGATGTGGCACGCGCTGTTCGGGTTCGCGTCGCAGGTCAGGGTGGCCGAGGACGGGTTCGTGGCGACGTGGCGCAACGGGCCGTTGACGATGGTGGGTCCGGTCGTGGCGCCGTCGGCGGTGCGTGCGGCGGAGTTGGTCGCGGACGTGGCGGTGGGCGCGACGGTGCGGGTGGACGTGCGGGATCGCGCGTTGGGCGCGTGGCTGGAGGCACACGGGGTAATGCCGCGGTTCACCGCGGACCTGATGGTGCGCGGTGCGTTCAGCGGTGACCGCGCGCGCCTGTACGCGCCGGTGATGCAGGCCCTGGGTTAGAGCCCTCGGGCTCAGGCGAGCGGGCCGAGCCGCCGTCCGCCGAGGACGTGCAGGTGGGCGTGGAAGACGGTCTGGCCCGCGTCCGCGCCGGTGTTGAACAGCAGCCGGTAGCCGCTGTCGGCGACGCCCTCGGCCTTCGCCACCTCGCCGGCGGCCAGGAACAGGTCGTCCAGCACGGTGGGCGCGGCGGCGGCCAGGGCCACGGCGTCCGCGGCGTGCGTCTTCGGCACCAGCACGACGTGCGTCGGGGCTTGGGGTGCGATGTCGCGGAACGCCAGCGTGGTGTCGGTCTCGTGCACCACGGTCGCCGGGATCTCGCGGGCGACGATGCGGCAGAACAGGCAGTCGGACATGGCTCCGCAGGCTACCGACCCGGGCCGGTCACGCGCCCTGGGCGTTCAACTCGGGGTCGGAACACGCGGGGCCCCTGGGTTCTACGTCCGGGTCAGGCGGAGGGCGGCGGTGCGGCAGGCGGTCCAGGCCGGGGTGCCGGGGGTGATCAGGGACATGTGGTCGGTGGCGGGCAGGGCGATCAGCTCGGCGCCCGAGGCGCGGGCGAAGGCCTCGCTCTGGGCGAACGGCACGTCCTCGTCGTCCTCGCCGTGGACCAGCACCATGGGCTTGGGGATCGGCAGCTGCGCCGCCGGCGAGGCGTCGGCGTAGAGCGCGGGCACCTCGGCCGGTGTGCCGCCCAGCAGTTCGGCGGCACGGCGGGTGATCTCCGGGTGCTGGAGGAAGTCGAGGACGCCCGCCTGCGCCACGGCGCCCACGACGCGGGGGTGGCGGGCGGCGGCCCACACCGCCAGGTGCCCGCCCGCGGAGTGACCCAGCGTGACCACCGGGCCGAGCGCCGGGTCGAGGGCGTCGATCGCGGCGAGCACGTCCTCGCCGGTGGCGGGCCAACCGCCGCCCCCGGTTACCCGCCGGTACTCCACGTTGTACGCGGCCGCGCCGTGAATGACCAGGTCAGCGGCCAGAGGTCGGCCGAGTTCCAATCCGTAGCGCTGATGCCAGAAACCACCATGGATTACCACGATGACCGGAAAAGATTCACCGGACGGCGCGGAAAACTCGCCGAACTGGCTCGGGTGCGGCCCGTAGACGATGCGCAATCGAAACCCCTTGGACGCAAAAAAGAGGCCGCGTCGCGGTGGGACCTGGGGGTCGTCCCACCGCGACGCGGCGGCGCCGGACCGAGGGGGGAGGTGTCCGGCGAGTCTGGTCGAGGGGTGACCCTGGTTAGCCCAATGGAACCCCTCTGCCATGAGCGTAACCCCTATGTCAGGCGTTCGCCAGGAGAGGGCAACACCAATTACCGCCAGCGATCGGTCAGCACACCCAGCGCACCCAAAGCGACCGCCGCCGCCGTCGACGCTCGCAGAACGGTAGGTCCCAGTCGCACTACGTGCGCGCCCGCACCGGTCAACCTGGACAATTCCTCGTCGGTGATGCCACCTTCCGGTCCGACGACGAGCAGCACATCACCCGACGCGGGCAGCTGAACCGATCCGATGCCGACCGAAGCGGATTCGTGCAAAACCAAAGTGACCGCCGACACCGACGCCAACCGCGCCAGCCCGGCGGTGGAAACGGGTTCCGCGACCGACGGCACGCGCGCCCGGCGTGCCTGCTTGGCCGCCTCACGCGCGGTGCTGCGCCAGCGTTCGAGGGCCTTCGCGCCGCGCGGGCCGTCCTCCCACTTCGTCACGCAGCGCGAGGCACGCCACGGCACGACGCCGTCCACCCCGGCCTCGGTGGCCAGCTCGACGGCCAGCTCGCCCCGGTCGCCCTTCACCAGCGCCTGCGCCACCACGACCCGCACGGACGGCTCCGGCACGGTCCACCGTTCGACGACGCGCAGCCGCAGGGAGTCCTTGAACGCCTCCGACACCACGCACCGCACCTGGTCGCCCGTGCCGTCGGAGAGCACCAGCTCCTCCCCCGCGCGCAACCGGCGCACGGTGGCCGCGTGCCGCCCCTCGGGGCCGTCCAGGACGGCCTCGTCACCGGGCGGCAGCGCGGCGACCAGGAAGACCGGCAGCGTCACCGGTGGTTGCGGCCGGACCGCAGCCGCGAGAAGAGCCCGCCACCGCCCTTGCCGTTGTGCGCGAGCGTCGGCTCGTCCTCACCGCGCGACACGGCGAGCTCGCGCAGCAGTTCGGCCTGCCGGGCGTCCAGCTTCGTCGGCGTGACGACTTCGAGGTGCACGTGCAGGTCGCCGCGGCCGTCGATGCGGCCGCTGGACCGCAGCCGGGGCATGCCGCGCCCGGTGAGCACCAGCTCGGTGTTCGGCTGGGTGCCGGGCTCGATCTCCAGCTCCTCCTCGCCGTCCAGCGTCTGCAACGGCAGCACCGCGCCGAGGGCCGCGGTCGTCATCGGGATGCGCACGGAGCAGTGCAGGTTGGCGCCGTCGCGCTCGAAGACCTCGTGCGGCACCTCCTCGACCTCGACGTACAGGTCGCCGGCCGGTCCGCCGCCGGGGCCGACCTCGCCCTGGCCCGCGAGCCGCACCCGCATGCCCTCGGCCACGCCGGCCGGGATCTGCACCGAGATGGTGCGCCGCGAGCGCACCCGGCCCTCGCCCGCGCACTGCTGGCACGGGTCGGGGATGACCTCGCCGAGGCCGCGGCACACCGGGCACGGCCGCGCCGTGACGACCTGGCCGAGGAACGAGCGCTGCACCGACTGCACCTCGCCCCGCCCGCCGCACGTGTCGCAGCGCACCGGGGACGAGCCGTCCGCGCAGCCGCTGCCGACGCACCGGTCGCACAGGATCGCCGTGTCGACGGTCAGTTCGCGCGAAGCCCCCGCCGCGCACTCCTCCAGCGTCATCGACAGCCGGATCAGCGCGTCCGAGCCGGGCTGCACCCGGCTGCGCGGACCACGTCCGCCACCGCCACCCGCGCCGAAGAACGCGTCCATGATGTCGCCGAGACCGAACCCCGCGAACGGGTCGCGCATGCCGCCACCGCCGCCCGACTCCAACGGGTCGCCGCCGAGGTCGACGACCTGCCGCTTCTTCGGGTCCGAGAGGACCTCGTAGGCGGCGGTCACCTCCTTGAAGCGCGCTTCCTCGTTGGGGTTGACGTCGGGGTGCAGCTGCCGCGCGAGCTTGCGGTAGGCGCGCTTGATCTCGTCGGGAGTCGCGTTCTTGGAGACCCCGAGCGTGCCGTAGTAGTCCCTCGCCACCGTGTTTCCTCCTGCGAACGCGCTGCGACACGCGTCCGCTCGCTTGCGAAACGTCCTTCGGGACCGCGGTGTTCCCCGCCGTCACCGTCCGGTCAAGATCTCCCCCACGTAGTTGGCGACCGCTCGCACCGCCGCCATCGTGCCGGGGTAGTCCATGCGGGTGGGCCCCACCACTCCCATGCCGCCGAGCAGGTTGTCCCGGCTGCCGTAGCCGATGGACACGACCGAGGTGCTGCGCATCTCGGCCGCTTCGTTCTCCTCGCCGATGTGCACCAGGATGCGGCCCGGGTCGCGGGCCGCGGCGAGCAGCTTGAGCACCACGACCTGCTCCTCCAGCGCCTCGAGCACCTGGCGCAGCGAACCGGGGAAGTCTGCCACGTTGCGGGTGAGGTTCGCCGTGCCACCCAGGACCAGGCGTTCCTCGGGGTGCTCCACCAGCGACTCGATGAGCACCGTGCTCACCCGCAGCACGATGTCGCGCAGGTCGCCGGGCACCTCGTCGGGCAGCTTCGCGACCTCGGCGGAGGCGTCGGACAGGCGCTTGCCGACCATGGCGCCGTTGAGCATGGACCGGATGCGGGCGACGTTGTCCTCGGTGACCACGTCGCCGAGGTCGACCGAGCGCTGGTCGACGCGGCCGGTGTCGGTGATCAGCACCAGCATCAGGCGCGCCGGTGTGATGGCGAGCACCTCGATGTGCCGGACGGTGGAGCGGCTCAGCGTCGGGTACTGGATGACGGCGACCTGGCGGGTCAGCTGGGCCAGCAGCCGGACGCTGCGGCGCAGCACGTCGTCCAGGTCGTAGGCGCCTTCGAGGAAGTTCTGGATGGCCCGGCGCTCGGGCGTGGACAGCGGCTTGACCTCGCTGAGCCGGTCCACGAACAGGCGGTAGCCCTTGTCGGTCGGCACGCGGCCGGCGCTGGTGTGCGGCTGGGTGATGTAGCCGTCCTCTTCCAGCGTCGCCATGTCGTTGCGCACGGTCGCGCTCGACACACCCAGGTTGTGCCGTTCGACCAGGGCTTTCGAGCCGACCGGCTCCTGGTTGGACACGTAGTCGGCGACGATCGCGCGCAAGACTTCGAACCGGCGCTCATCGGCGTTCACGCGCGTCACCTCCAGGGACGGACAAGGTCCTTCACCTTGAGTTTACGGAGGTTCGCGCCCGGATCGGAAAACCCGCTCGCCGGGCTTCGGCGCGGTCGGTAGCTTCGGGTGTGCTCACCCGCATCCAGGCCGCCCTGCGCGACGCGATCAGGGCCGACGCCGAGCGCGTCGGGCCGTTCCTCGTCCGCTTCGACGCGCACAGCGACAACCTGTTCATGAACTACGCCGTGCCCGACGAGGGCGCGGCGCCGACGCGGGGTGACGTGGACGCGCTGGTGGCGGCGTTCCGGTCGCGGTCGCGCACGCCGAGGCTGGAGTACCTGCGGCCGTCGCCGGTGGTGGACGCGGCGCTGGAGGCGGCCGGGTTCACCGTCGACCAGCTGTTGCCGGTGATGGCGGTCGACGAGCTGGTCGCGCCGCCGTTGCCCGCCGGGCTGACGGTCGAGGCGGTGACCTCGGACGACGACCTGTTCGCGGTGTCGGTGGTGCAGAACACGGCGTTCGGCGTCGGTGGGGTGGTCGGCGCGGAGGACGTGGCGCGGCAGCGGTCGCTGCTGCGCGACGACGGGGTGATCGTGCTGGCCCGGCTGGACGGCGAACCGGTGGGCGCGGGCGCGTGCACGGCGCCGCGGCACGGGCTGTCGCAGGTGGCCGGGATCGCGGTGCCGGCGGCGTTCCGGGGGCGTGGGATCGCGTCCGCGGTCTGCGCCGACCTCACCGCGCGGGTGTTCGACTCGGGCTGCACGCCGTTCCTGGAGACCGAGCCGGACGCGAAGGTGGACCGCCTCTACGGACCACTGGGCTACCGCACGATCGGCCACTCGGCGTCGGTCACCTTGGGTCGGTCGTCGCTTCCCCGATCCGCCGCGAGCAAGGACGGGTGACCGGTCGTTCGCCCACCGGGTCGGTGAAGCGTCCGTCACACCGGATGGCGCCAGGCACGACCGGCCACCTCGACGCTGCGTACTCGAGTGCCGCTGTGAGTTCCTCGGTCCGCGTTGTCGTGGTCGACACGGGAGTGGCCCTCCCGGATGCCGTTGCGGGACCGACCGGGCACCGGGAGTCGGACGCAGTCACCGCCCAGGAAGTGGGGGCACACCCTGGCCGGCGATCCGCCCCTTTGATCTCCGGCGCCGGCGCCTGGGCCAAGGGTCGGTGTCGGACCGTTCGGGGGCCGGGTCTGCGCGACGAAGCATGGTGTCGGCTGATCAGCCCGCACTTCACCCTTGCGGGCGAGTCCATTGCGGCGGCCGGCCGGGCAGGTTCCACCCCGAACCGCGTAACCAATCCACCAGGCAGGCCGCCGGCGCGACAGGTCTCTTTGCACATTGCGCAACCGTCGATGATCCGAGAATGTCCGAAATATAGCCGGTCGATGAAACCCCTTCGGTCGCCCGTAACGGCGGAACGGATTCCGTCCCGCGCGGAAATGGGGGATTTTCCGTGTCCCTGTCGTTGGGTGACGCGTACGCTCGAGGGGTGACCGGCCCGATCGTCAAGCCCACGAGTACCGATAAGCGCGTCTGGCCACCGAACCCGTGGCGGGCGGTGTTCGTGGTCGGCGGGTTCACCGCACTGCTGTATCTGGTCGAAGCCATCGACGCGGTCCTCCCGGCCGATCTCGACCGGATGTTCGGCATCGTGCCGAGGTCCGTGTCCGGGCTGGACGGCATCCTGCTGGCGCCGCTCCTGCACCTCGGCTGGTGGCACCTGCACGCGGACGCGCCGTTCGTTCTGGTCCTGGGCTTCCTGGCGATGGCCGGCGGTCTGCGCCAGTGGATCGCGGTCACCGCGACCATCTGGCTGATCAGCGGCGTCGGTGTCTGGCTCATCAGTCCAGACGGGGTGCACACCGCCGGGGTGTCCGGCGTGACGATGGGCTGGTTCGTCTTCCTGCTGGCCCGTGGGACCTTCACCGGCGGGGTCCTGCACCTCGGTGTCGCCGTGGCGCTGCTCCTCTACTGGGGCAGCACCCTCTGGCTGATCTTCCCGAGCGACCCGATCATCGCCGGACAGGCACGTTGGTCCGTCTCCTGGCAGGCCCATTTGTTCGGTGCCGCCGCAGGTTTGCTTGCCATGTGGCTGGTAGCCAAGGCCAATTGGCTTGACCGCGCCAAGAAGTGGCGTCACCTCACCTCATGACCGGATGAGGTGCCAGAATGGCGATGTCGCCGGTCCGACACCTGTGCGCCGGCCGCCAGGCGTGCGGAGAGGGCGGAACGAGCGGGACGTGCTGCCACCTCGCGGCCGGCGGCGGCCGCGGTGACTCGAAGAAATCGGCCATGGCCGACATGCCACTTCTGACTTCTACCCCAAATCTTTTTCTGCACTCCCTCGCCCTTCGTTCGAGAGCGCGGTAATGCGCAATCGCGGACGCTGCGCGGTTCCGCGCGTGACGACAAGCCCGACCCTCGATGAGGTGATCACGTGAGTCGGCGCACGACGGCGTCGGCGAGCAGCCGGCCCCGGTCGGTGAGCACGCAGCGGCCCCGGTCGAGGGCGGTGGGGTCCAGCAGGCCGTCGGCGGCGGCGGTCTTGGCTTCGGCTTGGCCCGAGGCATCGAGGACGTCCAGCGGGAGGCCGGTGGCCAGGCGCAGCTCGAGCAGCACGCGTTCCACCCGGCGGTCGTCGTCGGCGAGGACCTCGCGCCCTGCGGCGGGTGACGTGCCGGCGGCCAGCAGTTCGGCGTACTTCGCCGGGTGCTTGACGTTCCACCAGCGCACGCCGCCGACGTGGCTGTGCGCGCCGGGGCCCGCGCCCCACCAGTCGGCGCCCTGCCAGTAGAGCAGGTTGTGCCGGCACGCGGCGTCCGCCGACGCGGCCCAGTTCGACACCTCGTACCAGGTCAGGCCCTGCTCGGTCATGGCACCGTCGATCAGCTCGTACTTGTCCGCGAGCACGTCGTCGTCGGGCATCGGCACCTCGCCGCGACGCACCCGGCGGGCCAGCGCGGTGCCCTCCTCGACGATCAGCGCGTAGGCCGACACGTGGTCCACGCCCGCGCTCCGGACGGCGTCGAGCGACGACCGGAGGTCGTCGACGGTCTCGCCCGGCGTGCCGTAGATGAGGTCGAGGTTCACGTGCTCGAACCCCGCCGCGCGGGCCTCCTGGGCGGCGGCCACCGGGCGCCCCGGCGTGTGCACGCGGTCGAGCACGGCCAGCACGTGCCGGGCGGCCGACTGCATCCCGAGCGAGACGCGGGTGTAACCAGCATCACGGATGGCGGAAAAGAACTCGGGCGACGTGGACTCCGGGTTGGACTCCGTGGTGACCTCCGCGCCGGGCGCGAGGCCGAACGACGACCGCACCGCGTCGAGCACCTGGCCCAGCCCTTCGGCGCCGAGGAGCGACGGTGTGCCACCGCCGACGAACACCGTGTCCACCGCCGGCGGGACACCCAACACGGTCGCCGCGAGGTCCAGCTCGCGCCGCAGCCCTTCCAGCCAGGACGCCGGTGACGCGGAAGTGCCCAGCTCACCGGCGGTGTAGGTGTTGAAGTCGCAGTAGCCGCACCGGGTCGCGCAGAACGGGACGTGGACGTAGACCCCGAACGGGCGGTCACCCAGACCGGTGAGCGCGGAGGTGGGCAGTGAGCCGTCGGGTGGTGCGGGATCACCGATCGGCAGGGCGGAGGGCATGGACCCCATTGTCCCATTTACCAGCACCGCGACCGTCGTCCCACGATGCGGATGGCGGTGGACCACGAGGTGGACGCGTGGCACGCTGAGGCACATGACATCGACCGGAGTCCGCCTGGTGGTCCGCCGCCACGTCGACTTCCGTCGTGTCTCCAGCGCGATGTGCCGTCGTTCGGCATAACCCGCGCCTGCCTTTTTGTTCCCGTCGGCGCCGGGTGCGCTGACGAGACCCCCACCACGGCTGTCCTGGGACTCGCACGCGCACCAGCGCCCCGAATCCCCGGAGGACGAGGATGGTCCCCCCGACGACGACGCCTCAGCGCACCAAGCAGCGCCGAGGTGAGGGGCAGTGGGCGCTGGGCTACCGCGAGCCGCTGAACCCGAACGAGCGGAGCAAGAAGGACGACAACCCGCTCAACGTCCGGTCGCGGATCGAGAACATCTACGCCCACGGTGGCTTCGACTCGATCGACCCGGCCGACCTGCGCGGCCGTTTCCGCTGGTACGGGCTCTACACCCAGCGCAAGCCCGGCATCGACGGCGGTCGCACCGCGACGCTGGAGCCGGAGGAGCTGGACGACGAGTACTTCATGCTGCGCGTCCGCATCGACGGCGGCCAGCTCACCACGCAGCAGCTGGCGCTGATCGGCGAGCTGTCCCAGACCTACGCGCGGGACACGGCCGACATCACCGACCGGCAGAACGTGCAGTACCACTGGATCCGCATCGAGGACGTCCCGACGATCTGGCGGAAGCTGGAGGACGCGGGCCTGACCACGATGGAGGCCTGCGGCGACAGCCCGCGCGTGGTGCTCGGCTCGCCGGTGGCGGGCATCGCCGCGGACGAGGTGGTCGACGGCACGCCCGCGATCGACGAGATCCTGCGCCGCTACATCGGCGACCCGCGCTTCTCGAACCTGCCGCGCAAGTTCAAGACGGCGATCTCGGGCCTGCCGGACGTGGCGCACGAGATCCACGACGTGGCGTTCGTCGGCGTGGACCACCCCGAGCACGGCCCCGGCTTCGACCTGTGGGTCGGCGGCGGACTGTCGACCAACCCCATGATCGGCAAGCGGCTGGGCGCGTGGGTGCCGGTCGACGAGGTGCCGGACGTGTGGGAGGGCGTGATCAGCGTCTTCCGCGACTACGGCTACCGCAGGCTGCGGCACCGCGCGCGGATCAAGTTCCTGGTTGCCGACTGGGGCGTGGACAAGTTCCGCGAGGTCCTCGAGAACGAGTACCTCGAGCGCAAGCTGATCGACGGCCCCGCGCCGCAGAACCCGGCCAACCCGCGCGACCACATCGGCGTGCACCGGCAGAAGGACGGCCTGTTCTACGTCGGCGCGGCCCCGATCGCGGGCCGGGTGTCCGGTTCCACGCTGGTCGAGGTGGCCAAGGTGGTGGAGCGGGCGGGTTCGGGCCGGGTCCGGCTGACGCCGCAGCAGAAGCTCGTGGTGCTGGACGTCCCCGAGGCCGAGGTCAAGAACCTCCAGGCGGACCTCGCGAAGCTGGGCCTGCAGACGGAGCCGTCGCCGTGGCGGCGGGGCGTGATGGCCTGCACCGGCATCGAGTTCTGCAAGCTCGCGATCGTCGAGACCAAGGCGCGCGCGGTGGAGCTGGTGTCCGCGCTGGAGTCCCGGCTGGCCGACGTCGTCGCGGGCGTCACCGAGCCGATCTCCGTGCACATCAACGGCTGCCCGAACTCGTGCGCCCGGATCCAGACCGCGGACATCGGGCTCAAGGGCCAGATCGTCACCGACGCCGACGGCAACCAGGTCGAGGGCTTCCAGGTGCACCTGGGCGGCGGGCTCGGCCTGGACGCCGGGTTCGGCCGCAAGCTGCGCGGCCACAAGGTCACCGCCGCCGAGCTGTCGGACTACGTCGAGCGCGTGGTGCGCAACTTCGTGGCCAAGCGCGAGCCGGACGAGCGGTTCCCGCAGTGGGTCGCCCGCGCCGACGAGGGTGATCTCAAGTGAGCGCGGTCGAGCCGCCGTCCCCGGAGGAGCGGCCATGAGCGAGCGAGCCACCCCCTTCTACTGCCCGTACTGCGGCGACGAGGACCTCCGTCCGCAGGAGGAGCCGAGCTACTCGTGGCTGTGCGCCTCCTGTCGCCGCGTGTTCACCGTCAAGTTCGTTGGTCTCAACCTTCCTCAGGAGGTGCAGCGATGACCGCCCCCACCAGGGTCGAGGAACTGAAGGTGATCGCGGAGGCCGCTTCGGCAGAGCTGGCGGATGCCAGTGCCGAAGAGGCGCTCGCGTGGACCGCCCGCACGTTCGGCGAGAGCTGGATCGTCGCGTCGAACATGCAGGACGCCGTCCTGATCGACCTGGCGACCAAGGTCAAGCCGGACGTGGACGTGCTGTTCCTGGAGACCGGCTACCACTTCGCCGAGACCATCGGCACGCGGGACGCCGTCGACCTCGTCTATCCCGACGTGCACATCGTCAACGCCGCGGCCGAGCAGTCGGTGGCCGAGCAGGAGGCGCAGTTCGGCCTGCTGAACAAGACCGACCCGAACCGGTGCTGCGAGCTGCGCAAGGTCATCCCGTTGCGGCGCACGCTGAAGGACTACGACGCGTGGGTCACCGGGGTGCGCCGCGTCGACGCGCCGACCCGGGCGAACACGCCGATCGTGACGTGGGACGAGCGCAACGGGCTGGTGAAGGTCAACCCGATCGCGCCGTGGACCGACGAGCAGTTCAACGCCTACATCGCCGAGCACGGGATCCTCGAGAACCCGCTGGTGCAGGCGGGTTACCCCTCCATCGGCTGCGCGCCGTGCACCGCGAAGCCGCTGCCGGGCGCCGACGCCCGCAGCGGTCGCTGGGCGGGCCAGTCCAAGACCGAATGCGGGTTGCACGGATGACCACCGCGACAGCTCTCGACACGTTGGGCCGCCTGGAGTCCGAGGCGATCCACATCTTCCGCGAGGTGGCGGGCGAGTTCGACCGGCCGGTGATCCTGTTCTCCGGCGGCAAGGACTCCACCCTGCTGCTGCACCTCGCGGTCAAGGCGTTCTGGCCCGCGCCGGTGCCGTTCCCGCTGCTGCACGTGGACACCGGGCACAACTTCGACGAGGTCATCGAGTTCCGCGACCAGGTCGTGGCTCAGCACGGGCTGCGGCTGGAAGTCGCCAAGGTGCAGGACTACATCGACGACGGCAGGCTGGCCGAGCGCCCCGACGGCACGCGCAACCCGTTGCAGACCGTGCCGCTGCTGGACGCGATCACCGGCCACAAGTTCGACGCGGTGTTCGGCGGCGGTCGTCGCGACGAGGAGCGGGCCCGCGCCAAGGAGCGGATCTTCAGCCTGCGCAACTCCTTCGGCCAGTGGGAGCCGCGCCGGCAGCGCCCGGAGCTGTGGAACCTCTACAACGGCCGCCACCGCCCCGGCGAGCACGTCCGGGTGTTCCCGCTGTCCAACTGGACCGAGCTGGACGTGTGGCACTACATCGCCCGCGAGGGCATCGAGCTGCCGTCGATCTACTACGCGCACCGGCGCGAGGTGTACCTGCGCGACGGGATGTGGCTGGCGGAAGGCCCTTGGGGCGGTCCGCGCGAGGGCGAGCAGAAGATCGAGAAGACCGTCCGCTACCGGACCGTCGGCGACGGGTCGTGCACCGGCGCGGTCGAGTCCGACGCCGCCGACATCGAAGCCGTCATCGCCGAGGTGGCGGCCAGCAGGCTCACCGAGCGCGGCGCGACCCGCGCGGACGACCGGCTGTCCGAGGCCGCCATGGAAGACCGCAAGCGGGAGGGCTACTTCTAGATGAGCGACCTGTTGAGGTTGGCGACGGCGGGCAGCGTGGACGACGGCAAGTCCACGCTGGTCGGCAGGTTGCTGTACGACACCAAGTCGGTGCTGGCCGACACGCTCGACGCGGTGCACCGCGCCAGCGCCGACCGCGGCCTGACCACGCCGGACCTGTCGCTGCTGGTGGACGGCCTGCGCTCGGAGCGCGAGCAGGGCATCACCATCGACGTGGCCTACCGCTACTTCGCCACGCCGAAGCGCTCGTTCGTGCTGGCCGACACCCCCGGCCACGTGCAGTACACCCGCAACACCGTGACCGGCGCGTCCACCGCGCAGCTGGGCGTGCTGCTGGTCGACGCGCGCAAGGGCGTCATCGAGCAGACCCGGCGGCACGCGGCCGTGCTGGCGCTGCTGGGCGTGCCGCGGCTGGTGCTGGCGGTGAACAAGATCGACCTGGTGGACTTCGACGAGGTCACGTTCTCCCGCATCGCCAAGGAGTTCACCGCGCACGCCACCGCCCTCGGGTACGCCGAGGACGCCGTGGTGGAGATCCCGGTGTCGGCGCTGGCGGGCGACAACGTGGTGGAGCGCTCGACGCGGACGCCCTGGTACGACGGCCCGACGCTGCTGGAGCACCTGGAGTCGGTGCCGGTCGACGCGGACGCGCACGACGCGCCGTTCCGCTTCCCGGTGCAGTACGTGATCCGCCCGCGCACCGCCGAGCACCCGGACTACCGCGGTTACGCGGGCCAGGTCGCGGCGGGCACGGTGCGGGTCGGCGACGAGATCGCCGTGCTGCCCGCCGGGCTGCGTTCGACGGTGACCGCCATCGACACCGCCGACGGCCCGTTGCAGGAGGCCGCCGCGGGCCACTCGGTGACCCTGCTGCTGGCGCACGACCTGGACATCTCGCGCGGCGACCTGATCGCCGCCGCGGGCGACCAGCCGACGGTGACCGACGAGTTCGACGCCACGGTGTGCTGGCTGTCGGAGAAGGCGTTGACGCCGGGCGCGCGCGTGCTGGTCAAGCACGGCACGCGGACCGTGCAGGCGATCGTCACGGAGCTGCGCACCCGGTTCGACGAGCAGAAGCTCGCCAGCACCGACGCGCCGGACTCCCTGACCCTCAACGAGATCGGCCAGGTCGCGGTGCGCACCGCCGAGCCGATCCCGGTGGACGACTACACGAAGGACCGCCGCACGGGGGCGTTCCTGGTCATCGACGCGGCCGACGGCAGCACGCTGGCGGCGGGTCTCGTGGGTGCGCCGCTGCCGGAGGTGGACGGCGTGGACAGCTGTACCGAGGGCGGCGACGCCGCCCAGCCCGACAGCCACGCCCTCGTGTCCCCCGGCCCCTGAAAGGTCCCGCGATCGTGAGCGCCCAACGCCGCTTCCTGACCACCTCGCTCGCAGTGCTGACCGCGCTGACGGCACTCGCCGGCTGCTCCCGGATCGACCGCGGCGAGTCCGCCCCCGCCCAGAACCAGGGCGCGGCGGCGGAGGTCCGCCTCGGCTACTTCCCCAACGTCACCCACGCCGCCGCGCTGATCGGCGTGGACAAGGGCTTCTTCGCCAAGGAGCTCGGCTCCACCAAGCTCACCACCCAGACGTTCAACGCGGGCCCCGACGCGGTGAACGCGCTGCTGGGCAGCTCGCTCGACGTGTCGTTCATCGGCTCCGGCCCGGCCATCAACGCCTACGCCAAGTCGGGCGGCGAGGCGGTCCGGCTGGTCGCCGGCGCCACGTCCGGCGGCGCGCAGCTCGTGGTCAAGCCCGAGATCACCTCGCCCGCCGACCTGAACGGCAAGGTCCTCACCACCCCGCAGCTGGGCAACACGCAGGACGTCGCGCTGAAGAAGTGGCTGGCCGACGAGAAGCTCGACGTGCAGGTGACCAACGTCGAGAACTCGCAGTCGCTCGACCTGTTCAAGCGCGGCGACGTCCAGGGCGCGTGGGCGCCGGAGCCGTGGTCGTCGCGGCTGGTGCTGGACGCGGGCGCGAAGGTGCTGCTCGACGAGAAGGACCTGTGGGAGGACGGCAAGTTCCCGACCACGGTGGTCCTCGTGCGGGCGAAGTTCCTTCAGGAGCACCCGCAGACCGTCGAGGCGCTGCTGCGCGGCCACCTCGCGGCCACCGACTTCGCGCTCGACCACGAGGTCGAGGCCAAGCAGGTCGTCAACAACGCGTTGAAGCAGCTCACCGGCAAGGCGCTGGGCGAACCGGTGCTGGACCGGGCGTTCGACAACATCGAGCTGACGCTGGACCCGCAGGCCAAGAGCTTCCCGCGGTTGGCGCAGGACGCGGTGACCGCGGGCGTGGCCAAGGAGGCCGCGAACGTGGCCGGGCTCGCCGATCTCACGCTGCTGAACAAGGTGCTCTCGGCGGCGGGCAAGCCGACCGTGGACACCGCCGGGCTGGACGAGAAGTAACTCGAGGAAGGCAGGCACACCATGACCGCCACGCTTGAGACCCCAGCGGCCGTGTCCGACGTGGACGCCGCGGTGACCTTGTCCGGGGTGCGGAAGGTCTTCGGCCAC
Source organism: Actinosynnema sp. NPDC002837 (assembly GCF_040295345.1). Lineage (NCBI taxonomy): Bacteria > Bacillati > Actinomycetota > Actinomycetes > Pseudonocardiales > Pseudonocardiaceae > Actinosynnema > Actinosynnema sp. NPDC002837. Next base: position 121,724 of record NZ_JBEOVG010000013.1, on the reverse strand, counting down.
GGCCCGGCCGGCGTCGTCGCGCTCGACGGCGTCGACCTCTCGGTCGCCCCGGGCGAGTTCGTGTGCCTGCTCGGCGCGTCCGGCTGCGGCAAGTCGACCTTGCTGAACCTGGTCGCCGGGCTGGACGCGCCCACCTCGGGCCGCATCGAGCTGACCACGTCGCGGCCCGCCGTGATGTTCCAGGAGGCCGCGCTCATGCCGTGGCTGACCGCGGCGCGCAACGTCGAGCTGCCGTTGCGGCTGGCGGGCGTCAAGCGGGGCGCGCGCCGGGAGAAGGCCAGCGAGCTGCTGTCGCTGGTGCGGCTGGTCGGCGCGGGCCACAAGCGCCCGCACGAGCTGTCCGGCGGCATGCGGCAGCGCGTGGCGCTGGCGCGCGCCCTGGCGTCCACGCTGGGCAGCGCCGAGGACGGCACGCCCGGCCTGCTGCTCATGGACGAGCCGTTCGCCGCGCTGGACGCCATCACCCGCGACGTGCTCCAGGCGGAGCTGGTGCGGGTGTGGCGGGAGACGTCGACGGCGATCCTGTTCGTCACGCACGACGTGCGCGAGGCCGTGCGGCTGGGTCAGCGGGTCGTGCTGCTGTCCTCCCGTCCCGGCCGCGTGGTGCGCGAGTGGTCCACGGTGGACTGCGACGAGCCCGCCGTCATCGAGGACATCACGGCCCACCTGCGAGAGGTGATCAGCGGTCATGCCGCAGCTTGACACTGACCTCTCGGCGGTCGGCGCCGGGCTGGACGCGCTCGACGCGCCGTCGCAGGAGCGGCGCCCGTCGTGGCGCAAGCGGTTCGTCCGCACCGCCGTGCCGCCGCTGATCGCGTTCGCCCTGCTGCTCGGCGTGTGGCAGGCGTTGTGGGCGCTGGCGTTCTGGCCGGAGTACCAGCTGCCGGCGCCCCGCACGGTGTGGGCGGCGGTGGTCGAGGCGGTCGAGACCGGCCGGGCGTTCGAGGTGCTGTGGACGTCGGTGAGCCGCGCCGTGCTCGGCTTCCTCACCGCCGTGGTGATCGCCACGCCGCTGGGGCTGCTGATCGCCAAGGTGCGCGTGGTGCGGGCGGCCATCGGGTCGTTGCTGACCGGCCTGCAGTCGCTGCCGTCGGTGGCGTGGGTGCCGGCGGGCATCCTGTGGTTCGGCGCGACGCCCGCGACCATCTACTTCGTCGTGCTGATGGGTTCGGTGCCGTCGATCGCCAACGGCCTGGTGTCGGGCGTCGACCAGATCCCGCCGCTGCTGCCGCGCGTCGGCCAGGCGTTGGGCGCGAGCCGGTTCGCGGCGGCGCGGCACATCCTGCTGCCCGCCGCCCTGCCGGGTTACCTGGCGGGGTTGAAGCAGGGGTGGGCGTTCTCGTGGCGGTCGCTGATGGCGGCGGAGATCATCGCCACGTCGCCGCAGCTGGGTGAGGGGCTGGGGCAGTACCTGCACAACGGGTCGGCGTTGAACGACATCTCGATGGTGATCGCGGCGATCTTCCTGATCCTGCTGGTCGGCGTGGGGATCGAGCTGCTGGTGTTCCGGCCGTTGGAGCGGGCGGTGCTGCGGGCGCGCGGATTGACGGGCGCGCTGTGACCGCGCTGGTGGCCGTGGCGCACGGCAGCCGTGATCCGCGCTCGGCGGCCGTGGTGCACGAGTTGTTGGACGTGGTGCGGGCGTTGGCGCCGTCGCTGGACGTGCGCGGGTCCTTCCTGGACCTCTCCGTGCCGCTGCTGGGCGACGTGCTGCGCGGGGCGTACGCGGACGGCCACCGCTCGGCCGTGGTGGTGCCGTTGTTGCTGGGCAAGGCTTTCCACGCGCGCGTCGACGTGCCGAGCGCGGTGGCGGACGCCCGGCTGCCCGGCCTGGACGTGACGATCTCCGACGTGCTCGGTCCCGACCCGCGCCTGGAGTCCGCGGCCCTGCGCCGCCTGGCCTCGGTCGGCGTCCGCTCCCGCGACCGCACGCTCGGCGTGGTCCTGGCGGGCGCGGGCTCGTCCCACGCGCCCGCGAACGCCCTGGTGTCCTCCATCGCCGCCCGCTGGGCCGCCGGCTCCGGCTGGGCGGGCGTGGAAGCCGCCTTCGCCTCCGCCGCGCAGCCCGACGTGCCCACCGCCGTCGCCCGCCTGCGCGCCCGCGGCGCCCGGCGCATCGCCGTCGCGTCGTGGTTCCTGGCGCCGGGCTTCCTCCCGGACCGCGTCACCCGCCTCGCCGGCGAGGGCGCGATCATCGCCCCGCCCCTGGGCCCGGACCCGGAAGTGGCCGAACTGGTCCTCCACCGCTACCACTCGGCCCTGACCACCCACCTGGCCGCCTCCGCCTGACCCGCGCGTCCTACTTCCGGTCAGGCGTGTCCTGTTTTCGGAACCCCCGAGTCGAACGCGCGGAACGCCCTGGCCAGAGCTGTGAACTGTTAACCGTTGACGTGAAACCTACTCACAAGTAGTCAGAGGGTACCGCTCCGCCGCTTCTGGAAGCCCTCCACCTCAACGGGGAGAGGACCAATGAAACCTGTCCGAATCGCGGCACTCGCCTTGCTGCCCGTGCTGGTGTTCGCCTCCACGGCCCAGGCCGCGACCCACCCCATCACCTACAAGATGCGCGCGAGCGCGGTGGGCCAGACGTCCGAGTTCACCCTGGACCAGACGATCGACGCCACCGCTCCCGCCACGGCCGCGCCGAACAGCGCCGTCGCCGTGGTCATCGACCCGGCGCCCAACCGCGTGCCGTCGGAAGCCTCCGGCTACCGGGTGCGGGAGATCAAGAATTTGGTGCTGAGGATCCCGGTGCCCGCCAACTCCACCTACCGGTCCGTCACCCTGCAAGGCGGTTCGGGGCTCAACAGCACGCCCACCGCCGCGCTCGAAGGCGGCAACGTGGTGCTGAAGCTCGCCGGCCCGCTCGCCGGCGGCGCCGCCTTCGAGCTGCCCACGCTGACGCTCAACCTCACCGCCGGCGCGTCCGGCGCCATCACCACCAAGCTCGGCGGCACCAGCTACTCCGACGCCGGGCTGACGTTCACCGCCGTGGTGATCGCCGGGATCTTCCCGGTCAACGCCCCGGCGACCGGGTACCCGGACCCGAGCCCGGCGCTGACCACCACGACGATCGGCTGACCGCCGCACGGCCGTGGTCGGCACCCGCCGACCACGGCTCCGATCGGGTGACGGCGGCGAGTGCCGACGGCCGAGGGGTTCACCGTCCGTCCGACGTGAACGGATCACCCTCCAGGGCCTCGACCAGGCGTTCCATCACCTTGAGCGTGGTGCGCAGGTCGTCCAGGTCCACCTGGGCCGAGACGCGGTTGGTGAACGCGTGCTGCGCCCGCGCGAGGCCGGAGACGGCTTCGTAGCCCGCCGCCGTGGGGCGGAACAGCTTGGCGCGCTTGTGCGCCGGGTTGGGCAGGTACTCCGCCAGACCCCTCGCCACCAGCACGTCGGCGATGCGCTGCACGCTCTGCCTGGTCAGGCTCATCTCCCGGGCGATGCCCGACACCGGCAGCGGCTCGCGCAGGACGGCGCCGAGGACCTGCCACCACGCGGCGGTCAGGCCGACCGGCTTGGTCATCACCTCCGCCGCCTCCAGGAAACCGCCGTAGAGGCGGAACGTGCGCATGATGACCTCGGTCAGCACGTCCCCCGCCTCCGTGCGGGGCTCGACGTCGCTCACGACACCGCGGCGACGAGCTTGCCGAACCACGCCGGGTCGCCCGTCCGGTACAGGCCGTACCACGCCTCCAGCACGGCGGGCTCGTACAGGTCCAGCTCCACGAAGATCTCCCGCGCGAACTCCAACGCCGACGCCGCGCCGGCCGTGATCAGGCCGTCCGCCCGCACCGCGCGTTCCGACCTGAACAACGACGCGCCCGCGTACCCCGGCACGGCCGCCAGCTGCTCGACCGCGTTGCCGCCGTGCGCACGGGAGTCCAGCAGGCCCTCGGCGGCCAGGCCGATCGTCGCGCCGCAGATCGCCGCCACCGGCACGCCCGCGTCCAGCCACCGCCGCGCCGCCGCCCCGAACACCGCGTTGTCGCCGCTCTCCCAGGTGTCCGCGCCGGGCAGGATCAGCATCGCGCTGTCCGCCGGGTCGACGTCCGCCAGCGCCAGGTCCGGCGTGATCCGCAGGCCGCCGATCGACGTCACAGGGTCGAGCGTCGCGCCGACGGTCCGCACCCGGTAGCGACCGGGCACCTTCTGGAACTGCGGCGTGTTGATCTGCGCCGTCGCATACCCGAACTCCCAGTCGGCCAGCGTGTCGTAGAGGGCGAGGTGAACCGTCTTCGTCGTCATGACAGCATCCTGTCATTTTGACAGCACACTGTCAACAAACCCGGATCGTAGAGTGCCACCCATGGCAGACGAGCTGGTCCACTACGAGGTGCGGCGTGGCATCGCGACGATCACGCTGGACTCACCCCACAACCGCAACGCCTTGTCCGCGCAGCTGCGCGCCGAGCTGACCGGGCACCTCGAAGCCGCCACGGCCGACGACGCCGTGCGCGTGGTCGTGCTGAGCCACACCGGACCGGTGTTCTGCTCCGGCATGGACCTGAAGGAAGCGGGCGGCGCGAGCGCCGACAAGCAAGGGGTCAACGAGTTCCCGGCGATCCTCGAACAGCTCTGGACCAGCCCGAAGCCCGTGGTCGCACGGCTCGCGGGCCCGGCGCGCGCGGGCGGCGTCGGCCTGGTCGCGGCGTGCGACATCGCGGTCGCGGTGGACACGGCCACGTTCGCGTTCAGCGAGGTCCGCATCGGCGTGGTGCCCGCCGTCATCTCGGTGACCGTGCTGCCCCGCCTGCTGCCGCGCGCCGCGCACGAGCTGTTCCTGACCGGCGAGACGTTCGCCGCGCCGAGGGCCGTCGCCATCGGCCTGATCAACTCGGCCGTGCCCGCCGACGACCTCGACGCCGAGGTCACCCGCTACACCGACATGCTCGCGCTGGGCGCGCCGAACGCCCTCGCCGCCACCAAGCGGATGCTCCGGGAACCGCGGTCCACCGACCTGGGCGAGGTGTTCGCCGACATGCTGGCCCTGTCCGCACGGCACTTCGGCGGTCCCGAGGGCCAGGAGGGGATCGCCGCGTTCGTCGGCAAGCGCAAGCCGTCGTGGGTCCCCGCGGCGGACTAGTCCGGGTAGACGACGGTCAGGACGCGGTCGCCCAGTTCGGCGGTTCGGGCGACCGCGTCGGCCAGGACGGCCTCCACGTCGGCGTTCCCGCCCTCCCACTCCAGCACGTGCTCGCCCTCCGGCAGCCACGACAGGTCGGTCAGGCAGTCGTACAGCGCGTCCAGGTTGTGCCCGAACCAGTCGGGGAAGCTCAAGGCGTCCGCGATGGCCCCGATGGCGTCCTTCTTCGAGCGCGCGCCCCGGCGCACCACGTGCCGGTAGGTCATTTGGTCACGTCCACGACGACGAACGACTCGTAGTGGTCGGCGGTGTAGTAGACCTCGTCGGACGACCCGGTCACGAGCCGCCGCGCGCCGCGGTCGTCACTGCCCGGCGTGGGCACGGTGTACTCCCGGTAGTAGTCGGAGGGTTTGGCGGGCAACAGCTTCTCGCGGTTCTGGAACGTCACGCCGTCGTTGCGCGGGTACGGGAACGGCCCGCCCCTCCCGATCAGCTCCCACGTGGCCTTCACCTGCGCGGGCAGGCCCGACAGCGGCTCGACCGGCAGCCCCGAGCCCGCGCCCGGCACCGAAGCGGAGGCCGAAGGCGGCGCGGGGTCCGACGACGTGCCGGTGAGGTCCTTGGCGAAGTAGCCGACCACGACCAGCGCGATCAGGCCGAGCAGTGCGACGGAGAGCCGCCGGGCGGGAGTCACGGTCGCAGAGCCTACGAAGGCCCGCCCGCGTCCACCTCCCGGGGCCGGTCCGCGTCACCTGCCCGGTCGACCTTCGGCACCGGGTTGAACCTGGTCGAGGCGTTGTCCACGACCCGGTCGATGAACCTGGCCACCCCCAGGGACAACGGCAGCAGCACGCACATGAGCAGCGCGAACTGGAACGGGAACGCCAGCTGCGCCAACCACAGCTCGACCCCGTCCCACCACTGCTCGAACGCGTCAACCACACCGGCGAGCGTAGTCCCGTGACGCGCTTCACCGCACACGGATCACTACCACTCGGTAAGTTGCCCGCATGTTCGCCGTCTACGCAGCCGAGCCGAGCCCCCAAGACCCGATCGCCGCCGTGCGCGTGGGCGAACGACCGGAACCCGAGGTCCCGGAGGGTTGGGTGAAGGTGGCCGTGAAAGCGGCGAGCCTCAACATGCACGACCTCTGGACGCTGCGCGGCGTCGGCATCAAGCCCGAGCAGTTCCCGATGACCCTGGGCTGCGACGGCGCGGGCGTGCTGGAGGACGGCAGGGAGGTCGTGCTGCACTCCGTGATCGGCGACCCGGACTGGTCCGGCGACGAGACCCTCGACCCGCGCCGCACCCTGCTCACCGAGAAGCACCAGGGCACGTTCGCGGAGTACGTCGTCGTCCCCAAGCGCAACGCGCTGCCGAAGCCCGCGGGGCTGAGCTTCGCCGAGGCGGCGTGCATGGGCACGGCGTGGCTGACCGCGTACCGGATGCTGTTCGTGAACTCGGGGCTGCGCCCGGGGCAGACGATGCTCGTGCAGGGCGCGTCCGGCGGCGTCTCGACGGCGCTGGTGCAGCTGGGCCGTGCGGCGGGGTTCCGGGTGTGGGTGACCGGCCGCAGCGAGGAGAAGCGCGCGTTGGCCGAGAGCCTGGGCGCGCACCAGGCGTTCGAGTCCGGCGCCCGGCTCCCCGAACGGGTGGACGCGGTGTTCGAGACCGTCGGCAAGGCCACCTGGTCGCACTCCATGAAGGCGCTCAAGCCGGGCGGCACGCTGGTCATCTCCGGCGCGACGAGCGGTGACGCGGCGGCGGCCGAGCTGCCGAGGCTGTTCTTCCTGCAGTTGCGGGTGGTCGGCTCGACCATGGGCACGCGCGAGGAGCTGGGCGACCTGCTGTCGTTCTGCGACCTGACGGGGCTGCGCCCCCAGATCGGCGCCGAGCTGCCGTTCGAGCGCGTCGAGGAGGGCTTGCGCGCGATGCTCGACGGCGAGACCGCGGGCAAGATCGTCTTCACGCGGAGCTGATCGCGCGGCCCAACCGTCCGTCCGCACAAAGAACGCGCCCTCGAATGGTGCGATCGGACAAACCCGGTGACAGTTGACCGGCGTACGGTTCGCCGCACACCGATCCACCGAGGGAGTTGGACGATGACGGTCCAGGACGGATTCGGCCGTGGCAGCGGGGTGTTCCGCCGCAAGCCGATCGAGCAGATCAGTGACGAGAAGACGGCGCTGACCCGGACGTTGGGGTTGTGGCAGCTCACCGCGATCGGCATCGGCGGCATCATCGGCGCGGGCATCTTCTCGCTGGCCGGCGCCGTGGCCAACAAGACCGCCGGCCCCGCCGTGCTGATCTCGTTCCTCGTCGCGGGCATCGCCAGCGCCGCGGCGGCGTTCTCCTACGCGGAGTTCGCGGGCCTGATCCCCAGGGCGGGCTCGGCCTACACCTACGGCTACGCGGTGCTCGGCGAGATCGTCGGCTGGTTCATCGGCTGGGACCTGCTGCTGGAGTACACCGCGATCGTGGCCGTGGTGGCGATCGGGATCAGCGGCTACTTCAACGAGCTGCTGAACCTGCTCGGCCTCGACCTGCCGGTGTGGATGCTCGGCGCGCCCGGCACCGAGACCGGTGACGTCGCGGCGGGCAGCTACAAGGTGAACCTGTTCGCGGTGCTGCTGTGCCTGCTGATCGCGTTCGTGCTCAACATGGGCATGAAGAACGCGGCGCGCTTCGAGACGACCCTGGTGTACCTGAAGGTCGCCGTGGTGCTGCTCGTGATCGTGGTCGGCGCGTTCCACATCAACACCGACAACTACAACCCGTTCTTCCCGTTCGGCATCTCCGGCGCGCTCACCGGCGCGGCCACGGTGTTCTTCGCGGTGTTCGGCTACGACGCGATGAGCACGGCCGCCGAGGAGTCCAAGGACTCCCAGAAGCACATGCCGAAGGCGATCATCTACTCGCTGGCCATCTCGATGGTCCTGTACGTGCTCGCCTGCCTGGTGCTCACCGGCATGGTCAACTACCAGGACGTGGACGCGGAGAGCGCGTTCGCCTCGGCGTTCGCCGACGTCGGCCTGCCGGCGCTGGGCATCATCATCTCGGTCGGCGCGGTGCTGGGCATCACGACGGTGCTGTTCACGTTCCTGATGGGCGCGGCGCGGGTCGGCTACTCGATGTCGCGCGACGGCCTGCTGCCGAAGTGGTTCGCCAAGACCCACCCGGTCAAGCACGTGCCCACGCGCACCACGTGGGTGCTCGGCATCGCGTCCGCCGTCATCGCGGGCTTCCTGCCCATCGCCGAGGCGGCCGAGCTGACCAACATCGGCATCCTGCTGGCGTTCGTGGTGGTCTGCGTCGCGGTGATCGTGCTGCGGTACAAGCAGCCGGACCTGCCGCGCACGTTCAAGACGCCGGGCATGCCGGTCGTGCCGATCATCGGCGTGGTGTTCTCGCTGTGGCTGATCACGTTCCTGGCGCCGGAGACCTGGCTGCGCTTCGGCGTCTGGTTCCTCATCGGGCTGGTCGTGTACTTCGCCTACAGCCGGCGCAGGTCAGTGCTCAACGACCCCTCGAACGCCGACCGCGAGGACTGAGTCGCACCAGTCGTCGACCACGTCGGCGAGCACGGCCATCGGCAGCGGTCCGCCGCCGAGCACCAGGTCGTGGAAGGCCTTGATGTCGAAGCGGTCGCCCAGCCTCCGCTCCGCCTCACCGCGCAGGCGCTGGATCTCCAGCCGCCCCACCATGTAGGACAGCGCCTGCGCGGGGTTCTCGATGTACCGGTCGACCTCGGAGAAGATGTCCACGTCGGGCATGACGGCGTTGGCGCGCAGGTAGTCCACGGCCTGCTGCCTGCTCCAGCGCAACGCGTGCAGACCGGTGTCCACCACCAGGCGCGCGGCGCGCAGCGAGTCGCCCGACAGCATCCCCAGCCGCGCCACGTCGTCGCTGTAGAGGCCCATCTCGTCGGCCAGCCGCTCGGCGTAGAGCGCCCAGCCCTCCAGGTAGGCCTCGATGGACGCGAACCGGCGCAGCAGCGGCAGGTCGTCGACCTGCTGGGCCAGCGCGATCTGGAAGTGGTGGCCCGGTACGCCCTCGTGGAACGCGGTCGACTCGGCGCTGAACCGCTCGCGCAACCGCGACTGGTGGGTGTTGACGAAGTAGGTGCCCGGTCGGGAGCCGTCCATCGCCGGGTCCACGTAGTAGGCCAGCGGCGCGTTCGGGGCCTCCGCCTCCGGCACAGTCTCGACCGCGCAGCGGGCTCGCGGCACCGTGCCGAACCACGCCGCCGCGGCCTCCTCGGCGCGGGCGATGGTCCGCGCCGCCAACGTCACCATGTCCTCGGCGCTGCGCCAGCGCAGTTCCGGGTCGGCCAGCAGCCGGGCGCGCACGCCGGCGGCCGTGGTCGGGCCGAACACGCGGCCGCCGACCTCCTCGTACTCCCGGTCCAGTTCCTCGACGAGGTTCAGGCCGATCCGGTGCAGTTCCTCCGGTGTGTGGCCGGTCGTGGTGTACATGCGGACCAGGTCGGTGTAGATCAGGTCGCCGTCGGGCAGCCAGCACAGGCCGGGCCGGTCCTCGCCGCGACCGCGGTCGATTACTTCGGCGCGCAGGAAGTCGCGGTAGCGGGCGATGGCGGGGCGCACGGTCTCGTCCAGCAGGCTCGCGCACACGGCGGCGTGCGGGGTGTCGTGCAACGGCGTGCCGAGCGGGTCCTGCTCGTCGGCCAGGTAGCGGTCGATGCGGTGGACGGCGGCTTCCACCAGGTGTCTGAGCGGGCGGCGGGTCGACTCGCGCTGTCTTCGGGTGAGCGCGTCGAGGTAGCCGGGCAGCGACGACAGCCGGGTCAGGTACGCCTGCCGCGCCTCGTCGTCGGTCGGGCGGATCAGCGGCAACGCGCCGAGCAGGACGGCGAGCGGCGCGGTGAGGCCTTCGGCGTGGGTGTGCTCGACCAGGTTCGCGTCGAGGCGGTGCACCAGGCCCCACGCCTGCTGCACGACCACCGCACGCGTCACCGGGTCGTCGTCCTCGGCACGCGCCCGCCGCGCGATGTCCTCGGCCCGGGCACGGCGCACGCGCCCGCCCTCGGCGCTCGGGTCCGGCAGGCGGTCGTCCCAGCCCGGGATGCCGAGCAGCGTCGCCATGACGGGATCGTCTTCCAGGACCAGGGTCAGCATCTCGTCGGCGAGTTCGCGCGCGGTCGTCACGTCGCCATTCTGTGGTGCTACGCCGGTGAAATGCGCGTGATCGCGACGGAAAGGGCTTGGCGCGCCTCGGCGACCAGCCTCGCCACCACCTCGGCCGCCGGGGCCGCTCGGACCAGCGCGTAGGTCTGCCCGGCCCACAACGACATCAGCTCCGGGTCGCCGGTCGCGCGCACCGGTCGGGTCAGGTGGTGCACCTCCGGGTACGCGGCGGGCGCCTGCTCCTGGTTCGCCACCAGGAACCGGTTCACCAGGCCGCGCGCCGGGCGTCCGCTGAACGCCCTGGTCAACGCGGTGCGGCGGGTGCCCTCGGCGAGGGCCTGGCGGTGTGCGGCGGACGTGCCCGCTTCGGGGGTCGGCAGGAACGCGGTGCCCAGCTGCGCCGCGACCGCGCCCGCGGTGATCACGGCCGCCACGTCCGCGCCGTGCACCAGGCCGCCGGCCGCGATCAGCGGCAGGTCCACCTTGGCGCGGACCAGCCGCAACGCGGCCAGCACGCCGAACAGCTCGCCGCCACCGGGCGAGACGCCGTCGTCGGCGAACGTGCCGCGGTGCCCGCCCGCTTCACTGCCCTGCACGCACAGCACGTCGGCGCCGATCTGCGCCGCCTGGGCGGCTTCCTGCGGTGTGGTGACCGTGACGACGACCGTGGAGCCCGCGGCGTGCAGCCGGTGCACGTCCTCGGGGTTCGGCAAGCCGAACGTGAACGAGACCACCGGAACGCGCAACGCCATCACGAGTTCGAGCTTGGCGGCGTAGGCGTCGTCGTCCCACCGCGGTTCACCCGGCTCGGTCGGCGACTGGGCCTTGACGCGGTCGCGGTAGCCGGACAGGTCGGTGGTGGACCGGGGGCCGGGCACGAACAGGTTCACCCCGTACGGCCGGTCGGTCAGCGCGGTGGTCGCGGTGATCTGCTCGGCGAGCGCCTCGACGGAGAGGTAGCCGGCGGCCAGGAACCCGAGGCCGCCCGCCCGGCCGACCTCGGCCACGAGCGCCGGTGTGGACGCCCCACCGGCCATCGGCGCGGCGATGACGGGCACTTCGAGTCGGTCCAACATGGAACCGACCCTAACCCGCGCCACCGCTGTGGTCACGTATTGCCAGGTCTACGGCGTTCGGCCGCAAAACGCCGCGTTCCGCGCGTTCGACTCGGGGTTCCTGAACGCAGGACACGCGCGGCGTGGACGCAGGGCTCTCGCGAGAGTCCTGCGTCCACGCGCGGTGAGGTCAGGGCAGCGTGTCCAGGTGCGGCGCGACCGTGTTGGCGAACTGCCAATTGTTGGAGGCGTCCCAGTTGATCGACCACGTCATCGCGCCGCGGATGCCGGGCCAGGTCTGCGAAGGCTTGAACGAACCGCAGTTCGTGCCCTTGGCCAGGCAGTCGAGCGCCCTGTTCACGTTGGCGGGCGACTGGTAGCCGCCGCCCGCGCCGGACGGCGAGGCGGGCAGGCCGAGGCCGACCTGGTCGGGGCGCAGGCCGTTCTGCAGCTGGATGCACGCCAGGGCGACCAGGAAGTCCACCGTGCCCTGGGAGTAGACCTTCTGGTCGCAGCCGAGCATCGAACCGGAGTTGTAGTACTGCATGTTGACAACGGTGAGGATGTCCTTCACCGCCAGCGCCAGCTTGAAGTACTCCGCGCCGGTGGACTGCATGTCGATGGTCTGCGGCGCCATCGCGATGACCTTGCCGCCGCCCGCGTGGATGGCGCGCAACGCCTGCGCCATGTACGTGGCGTTGACGCCGTTCTCCAGGTCGATGTCCACGCCGTCGAACCCGTAGTTCGCGATCAGGGCCTTGACGCTGTTGGCGAAGTTGGTCGCCGCGGTGGAGTTGCCGACGCTGATCGTGCCCTTCTCGCCGCCGACGGAGATGATCACCTTCTGCCCGCGCGCCTTCAGCGTGCGGACGTCGGCCTTGAACTGCGCGTCGGTGTAGCCGCCGAGCTTGCTCGACAACGTCGGGTCCAGGTTGAACGCGACCGCGCCCGGCGTGGTGGTGGCGTCGGCGAACGCGACGGCCACGATGTCGTACGTGGTGGGCACGTCGGCGAGCTTGAGCAGGCGCGAGCCGTTGTCGAAGTTGTGCCAGTAGCCGGTGAGCGCGTGCTTGGGCAGCGACGGGTCCGGGTTGCCGGGCGTCGTGGTCGTCGTCGTGGTCGTGGTCGTCGTCGTGGTGGTAGTGGTCGTGGTGCTCGTCGGCGGGGTGCCCGGGCCGTCGAGGCTCACGTCGTCGGCGTAGAAGGTCGGCTGGCCGTACCAACCGTGCACGTAGATCGTGACGCTGCTGCTGGCGCCGGTGGTGAAGTCGATCGAGAGCCGGCTGAAGCCCGCCGAGCCCGGCGTCCACGTGCTCTTGTCGCCGCTGCCGGTGCCGGTCACGCCCAGGTACACGTAGCTGCCCTGGACCCACGCGGACAGCTTGTAGGCGGTGTTGGCCTGCACGGAGATCGTCTGCGAGCAGCGGGCGTTGTCCTGGCCCGCCGGCGTGCCCGCCATGGCGTGCGTGCCGCTGCGCTTGGTCGTGGTGGCCGCCGTCGCCGCGGCGCTGCACGTCCACCCGCCCGTGCCGCCCTCGAACCCGGGGTTGGCGACCAGGTTGGCGGCCGACGCGCTGCCCACCACGACCAGGGTCAGGCCGGCGATGGCCAGCACACCCGCCAGCACCGCGCCCAGTGCGCGTCTCGTCCTCGAAACCACGTCGACCTCCACGTCCTCGTCGGCGGCCAAAGCCCAGCACAGGTGAGGTGGGCCACTCGAAAAATGGACTAGACCACTGTGGCTTGTCAAGGTGTGAACAATGATCCGATGACGTTCACCGTTGATGACGCGATCCGGATCGCGCGGGCGGCCCACGAGGGACAGGTCGACAAGTCCGGGCAGCCCTACATCGGCCACCCGCTGCGGGTGATGGGCCGGGTGTCCGGCGAGCACGCGCGCATGGCGGCCGTGCTGCACGACGTCGTCGAGGACACCGCCGTCACCGCCGACGACCTGCTGGCCGCCGGGTGCCCGCCGGAGGTGGTGGCGACCGTGCTCGCGTTGAGCCACCGTGACGGTGAGTCACAGGAGGACTACCTGGCCCGGGTGCTGACCGACCCGGTCGCGGTGGAGGTGAAGCGGGCCGACATCGCCGACAACACGTCGCCGCCGCGACTGGCCCTGCTCGACACCCCCACCCAGGACCGGCTGCGGGCGAAGTACTCGAAGGCCCTCGACATCCTGGGCCGGTGACGTGGTCTTCACGGCGCCGTGACACTTGCGGCGGAGATCACGTCGAATCTGGTCGCGCAAGCCTCTGACGTGCGGCACCATAGTAGGTGAACCGATACAGAAGGACGACCGAAAGGCGATATGACCACCGTTCTGGAGACCGTTCGCACGTACTTCGCCACCCGGCGGCAGATCCGCAAGCGGGAAGCGGACCTGAACCGCGAGTTGGCCGCCTACGACACCCCGAGCGCCCGGATGGACATGGAAGCCATCCTCGCCCGGCACTCCGGCCACGAGGCGCGTGAGATCGAAGCGATCCTCCGCCGCCAGGCGCTCAGCACCACGCTGCGCAACCACGGCTGAGCCGCCGCACCCCTTCGAGGGCCTTCAGGACAGGGGCGTCCTGAGGGCCCTTCCGTCATTCCGCCCCGTCTTCCCACAGCCGGCCGAGCAGCTCGGCGGGCACGATCCGCACCGGGAACGGCAGGGTCGCGTCGAACGGCTTCTCCCCCTGCACCTCGGCCACCTGCTGATAACGGCCCTCGGGGTCGAGTTCGAACACCGCCAGCACGGGTTCCTGGGGATCGATCACCCAGTAGCTGACCACGCCCATGCGCTCGTAGGCGTTCTTCTTGATCGTGAGATCGCGAATACCCGTGCTCGGTGAGAGCACCTCCACCGCGAGCAACGGTGCCACGGGCAGCAGCTTGTCGGTGAAGTCGGCACGACGGCCGACAAGGACATCAGGCTGCACCTCGGTCCTCGCGGACACCTGAACGGCGAATGGAGCCGGTAGGGCGGTCATGTCGTCCGGGCACTCCGCGCGCAAGCGCCCGCAGAGCTCCGCGACGATTTCCTGATGCCGGTACCCCGGCGCCGGGCTCACGAGCAGCTGCCCGTCGACGAGCTCGTAACGGCGTCCGTCATCAGGCATGCCCTCCAGGTCCTCGACCGTGTAGGAGCTGCCTTCGTGTCCGACCATGACGGCCATGGTCCCCTCCTTCCGGTTGGTGCGCCAACCATGGCAGAGGAAATCCGGGAAAACGGCTTCCGCGCCGACGAGCCACCCGAAGATGTGGCTGTCGGCGCGGAATTGGCCGGTGGTACTACTTCTTGCCCTTGTCCTTGCCGGAGTCGTCGGTGGACAAGGCGGCGACGAAGGCTTCCTGGGGGACCTCGACGCGGCCCACCATCTTCATCCGCTTCTTGCCTTCCTTCTGCTTCTCCAGCAGCTTGCGCTTACGCGTGATATCACCGCCGTAGCACTTCGCGAGCACGTCCTTGCGAATGGCGCGGATCGTCTCGCGGGCAATCACGCGAGCGCCGACGGCGGCCTGGATCGGCACCTCGAACTGCTGGCGCGGGATCAGCTCGCGCAGCTTGCTCGCCATCTTCGTGCCGTAGCCGTACGCGTGGTCCTTGTGCACGATCGCGCTGAACGCGTCCACCGGCTCGCCCTGCAGCAGGATGTCGACCTTCACCAGCTCGGCGTCCTGCTCGCCCGACTCCTCGTAGTCCAACGACGCGTAACCGCGCGTGCGCGACTTCAGGGCGTCGAAGAAGTCGAAGATGATCTCACCCAGCGGCATGGTGTAGCGCAGCTCGACGCGGTCCTCGGACAGGTAGTCCATGCCGCCGAGCTGACCGCGCTTGGCCTGGCACAGCTCCATGATCGCGCCGATGTACTCGCTCGGCGCGATGATGGTGCACTTGGTGATCGGCTCGTAGACCTCGGCGCGCTTGCCGTCCGGCCAGTCGGACGGGTTGGTGACCACGTGCTCGGTGCCGTCGTCCATGACCACGCGGTAGACCACGTTGGGCGCGGTGGAGATCAGGTCCAGGCCGAACTCGCGTTCCAGCCGGTCGCGGGTGATCTCCAGGTGCAGCAGGCCGAGGAAGCCGCAGCGGAAGCCGAAGCCCAGGGCCGCCGACGTCTCCGGCTCGAACGTCAGCGCGGCGTCGTTGAGCTGGAGCTTCTCCAACGCCTCGCGCAGGATCGGGTAGTCCGAGCCGTCCACCGGGTACAGGCCGGAGTAGACCATCGGCCGCGGCTCGCGGTAGCCGGCCAGCGGCTGCGTGGCGCCGTGCTTCTCCGCCGTCACGGTGTCGCCGACCTTCGACTGGCGCACGTCCTTCACGCCGGTGATGAGGTAGCCCACCTCGCCGACGCCCAGGCCGGCGCTCGGCTTCGGCTCGGGCGAGATGATGCCCACTTCCAGCAGCTCGTGGGTCGCGTTGGTGGACATCATCCGGATCCGCTGGCGCGGGGTGATCTTGCCGTCGACCACGCGGATGTAGGTGACCACGCCGCGGTAGGTGTCGTACACCGAGTCGAAGATCATCGCGCGGGGCGGCGCGTCGGCGTCGCCGACCGGCGCGGGCACGCGCTTGACGACCTCGTTCAGCAGCGCGTCGACGCCCAGGCCCGTCTTGGCCGAGACGCGCAGCACCTCCTCGGGCTCGCAGCCGACGATGTGCGCGAGCTCCTTGGCGTACTTGTCCGGGTCCGCCGCGGGCAGGTCGATCTTGTTCAGCACCGGGATGATGGTGAGGTCGTTCTCCATCGCCAGGTACAGGTTGGCCAGCGTCTGCGCCTCGATGCCCTGCGCGGCGTCGACCAGCAGCACGGTGCCCTCGCACGCCTCCAGGGCGCGCGACACCTCGTAGGTGAAGTCGACGTGACCCGGGGTGTCGATCATGTGCAGCACGTGGTCCTGGCCGTCGACCTGCCACGGCAGCCGGACGTTCTGCGCCTTGATCGTGATGCCGCGCTCGCGTTCGATGTCCATGCGGTCGAGGTACTGCGCGCGCATCGCCCGCGCGTCGACGACGCCGGTGAGCTGCAACATGCGATCGGCCAGGGTCGACTTGCCGTGGTCGATGTGCGCGATGATGCAGAAGTTCCGGATCAGGTCCGGAGGCGTGAACGTCTGGTCGGCGAACGTGGTCACTCAGGTTCCTCGCACACGAAGGACGGGATCTGCCCATTTCAACTACGCACAGCATCTCATGTCACGCCGTCGTGGCGTTCCACGCGTGCGTGACGGAGGCCATAAGCTGCCCGCCGTGCGTGCGAACGGTGAAGACCCCCGCCCGTCGAGGGGCGCGGTGCGCGAGGTCCACACGGCCGCGGTGGCGGCGACCCTGGAGTACTCCCCCGACCTGGACGGCCTGGCCGACCCGGGCGAGGTGGTGTGGGCCTGGGTGCCCTTCGAGGAGGACCCGGCCCGCGGCAAGGACCGGCCGCTGCTGGTCGTCGGCCGCCACCGCCGGGCGCTGCTCGGCCTGATGCTGACCAGCAAGACCCCCGACCGGCACGAGGTGGACGACTGCCTCGACCTCGGCTCGGGCCGCTGGGACCGCGACGGCAGGCGCTCCTACCTGCGGTTGGACCGGGTGTTCGAGCTGGACGAGGACGACATCCGCCGGGAGGGCTCGGTGCTGGAGCCGGAGCGGTTCTCGCTGGTCGTGGACGCGCTGCGGCGGCTGGGCTGGCGGTGAGACCTGTCCCGGAACGGCTACCTCCCGGTAGCGGTTCCGGGGTGTCTCCGGGCCGCTCTCAGGGCGGTCCCCGATGCGGTCGGAGGGCGCCGCGGCGACCCTGGGGACATGGCGAACAACCTGATGAAGGCGTTGGACGCGGCGTTCGGGCACCCCCGCGGCAAGGTGGGTGAGCTGGGCGGCCGGGTCATGGCCGTGCTGAACGCGAAGGTCGAGGAGCACGTCACCGAGGTGGCCGCGCCGACGCCCGAGGAGGTCGTGCTGGTGCTCGGCCCTGGTCCGGGGGTGGGGCTCAAGCTGGCCGGCGAACGCGCGCTCAAGGCGATCGGCGTCGACCCCTCGCAGGTCATGCTGGACGAGGCGCGCGAGCGGTGCGCGGAGCTGATCGTGGCCGGTCGCGTGGAGCTGCGCGAGGGCGCGGCGACGCGGACGGGCCAGCCCGAGGACTCGGTCGACGTGGTGGTCTCGGTGAACAACCTCCAGCTGTGGGGCAACCGGCCGGCGGCGTTCCACGAGCTGTTCCGCGTGCTGCGGCCCGGCGGCAGGCTGGTCGTCTCGGTGCACCGGCGGGTGCTGGACACCTCCGAGTACGACCTGATCCAGGAGGCCGAGGCGGCCGGGTTCACCGGGGTGCGCACGTCGTTGCACCAGTACGGCGGCGTGGTCGGGCCCGCGGTGCAGCTACTGGCGACCGTCCCGGCGTAGCGGGTGGTCGGCGGGCACCTCGACCAGCACGATCCGCCTGCCGTCCGGGTCGGCGATCCACAGCTCGTCCAGGCCCCACGGCTCGCGCCGGGCGGGCCGCACGACGTGCTCGGCGAGTTCTCCGGCGACCCGTCCCAGGTCGCGCACCTGCAACCACAGCTGCGTGGCGTCCGTAGGGTCCTCGGCCGAGGTGCCCGAGACCTCCAGGAACCCCTGGCCGAGGAAGAACACGGTGCCGCCGGGGAACTCCCGGTACACGGCCAGGCCCAGCACGTCCCGGTAGAACGCGCGGGCGCGCTCCGGCTCGCGGGAGCGGACGAGGACGCGGCTGCTCAGGATCTCCACGCCGTCCAGGCGATCACAGGTCCAGGTCGAGCGCCATTCGCACGTGGTCGCCGTCGCGGCCGTCCTCGCGCCAGCCGTGCGCGGTGTAGAAGCGCTGCGCGCGGCGGTTCTCCGCGAACACGTCGAGGCGCGCGGTGGTGACGCCGAGGTCGCGCAGCGCGCGCGTCGCCGCCTCGTGCAGCGCGTGGCCGACGCCGTTGCCCCAGCACGCCGGGTCGACCTGGAGCTGCAACAGCTCGCCACCGGGCGTGACCAGCGCGAATCCGGCGAGCACGTGGTCCAGCTCGGCGCACAGCCACACCCGGTCGGGCTTGGCGAGGTCGTAGCCCCTGGCCCGCACCGCCCGCTCCCACTCGGCCAGCTCCGCCTCGGGCAGGTGGCCTTCGTAGTAGCTGCGCCGGGCCTTGACGTGGACCTCGACGAGCGGAGCCAGGTCCTCGGCGCGCGGTGGGCGCACGGTGATCGTCCCCATGCGTTCAGAGACGTGCCGCCGCCGGCGAGGTTGTCCGGACCTCGTGCCGCGGCACGTCCGCCGCGAGGAACGCCAGCAGCCGCTCGCCCTCGCGTTCGACCTCGTCCATCGCGGGCACGCGGTGGAACGGCCGCAGCTCCAGCGTGGCGACCTCCTTGGTGCGGTGCAGCCTCCAGTCGCCCGCCGTGACGCCGTCGACCAGGAAGAACTGCGGCACGGGACCGTGCGGGTCGTACTTCTGCGCGCGCACGTCGTCGGTGACGACCCGGCGCCGGTCGGCGTGCGAGAGCAGCACGTTGTCGAAGTCGTAGAGGAACCTCGGCGGCGCGGGCACGTCCTCGTCAGGCCGGGGCGCGTCGGGCAGGTCGAACAGCTCCTGGCCGTCCTCGTCGCGCAGCCGCAGCAGCGGCAGCCCCTCGACCACCTCGCGCAGCCTGGTGAGACCGGACCAGGTCTGCACGTCCTTCACCGTCGCGGGCCCGAACGCGCCCAGGTAGCGCAGCACCAGGTCGTCCACCGAGGGCCGGTCCACCGAGGCCTTGACCGCTGGGGAAGCGCCCAGCCACGTCTCCGCGCACGTGTGCGCGATCGCGCCGCTGCGACCCCACACCCCGCGCGGCGGCACCTGTACGAGCGGCACCAGGCACCGGATCGCGTAGGCGAGCGAGGCGGGCGCGCGGTCCGGCCACTGCTCGTGCAGCAGCGCGCCCAGCTCCTTGTTGGTGCGCGGCTTCTCGGCCAGCAACGCGCGACCGGCGGCCACCACGGCGTCCACGTCCAGCCCGCGCATGTCCCGGCCGTGGGTGAAGTTGCCGAACAGGTCCCGGTCGAGCGCGGGCTGCACCGCGGGGCGCAGCGCGAGGGCGTCCGCGGCGGTCACCAGGTGGATCGTCGACCGCATCACGGCGATGCGCACGAGTTCCCGGTCCACGAGCAGGTCCGCGGCCCGGTCGGGGGTGAAGCCGGCGATCCGCGACCACAGACCGGTGTACCAGGTGTGCGGCGTCTGGGCCTGCAACCCGACCAGGTGCGCGACGACCTCGGGCACGGTCGCCTCGGTGCGGGCCAGCAGGAACTGGCGGGCCAGGGTGGCTCGACCGAGGGCGCGACGGCTCAGTACCGGGGTCATGCGGCCACCGTAGGACCGATTGCGGTCAACTTCCGTCCTCATCGCGTACCCGGCTTGCCCGGCGTCCGAGAAAAGTGATATCACTTTGCTAAGCACGCGATATGCGAACGAGGGGTGGAACATGGACGCGATGACGGACTTGGCGGTGCAGATGCCGACTCCGGTGGTCCGGGAGCGGGAGGCGCGCGCGGTCTCGGGGTGGGGCGTCTTCGGCGGCGCGGTGGTCGCGATGCTGCTGGGCGCGGCGGTGCTCGTCCTCAGCTT
Source organism: Actinosynnema sp. NPDC002837 (assembly GCF_040295345.1). Taxonomy (NCBI): domain Bacteria; kingdom Bacillati; phylum Actinomycetota; class Actinomycetes; order Pseudonocardiales; family Pseudonocardiaceae; genus Actinosynnema; species Actinosynnema sp. NPDC002837. The sequence goes on along the minus strand of NZ_JBEOVG010000013.1, from coordinate 101,844 downwards.
GATCCCGGGCGACGACGGGCCGAGCGGCCCCGGGATCGTGGGGGGCGCGCTGTTGATGGCGGGCAGCGGCCTCGCGGGTGCCGGGCTGTTCACCGTCGCGCCCGGCGAGTCGCGCGTGCTGCAGTTCGCGGGCCGCTACACCGGCACCGTCCGCCAGGACGGCCTGCGCTGGGCGAACCCGTTCACCACGAAGGTGAAGGTGTCGACCCGGATCCGCAACCACGAGACCGCGACGCTGAAGGTCAACGACGCGGACGGCAACCCGATCGAGATCGCCGCCGTGGTGGTGTGGCAGGTCGAGGACACCGCGCGGGCGAAGTTCGAGGTGGACGACTTCGTGCGGTTCGTCGGCATCCAGACCGAGACCGCGGTGCGGCACATCGCGACCAGCTACCCGTACGACAACCACGAGGAGCTCGGGCTGTCGCTGCGGGAGAACGCGGACGAGATCACCGAGACGCTGTCGGTGGAGATCGCGGCACGCGTGCAGTCCGCGGGCGTGAAGGTGATCGAGTCCCGGCTCACGCACCTGGCCTACGCTCCGGAGATCGCGCAGGCGATGCTGCAGCGCCAGCAGGCGGGCGCGGTGGTGGCGGCGCGGTCGCGGATCGTGGAGGGGGCGGTCGGCATGGTCCAGCTCGCGCTGGCCAAGCTCGCCGAGGAGGACGTGGTGGAACTGGACGAGGAGCGCAAGGCGGCGATGGTGTCGAACCTGCTGGTCGTGCTCTGCGGCGACCGATCCACCCAGCCAGTGGTCAACGCCGGGTCGCTGTACACCTGACGTGGCCGAGCGCAAGAGCGTCCTGCTGCGCCTCGACCCGGCGGTGCACGACGCGCTGACGAGGTGGGCGAACGACGAGCTGCGCAGCACCAACGCGCAGATCGAGTTCCTGCTGCGCCGAGCGCTCGCCGAAGCCGGCCGCCTGCCCACCGGCGCGGCCGACCAACCCAGGCGCGGCAGGCCCCGCAAGAGCGACGGGGACGGCTCGACCGGATGACCGACGCCGTCGGTGCGGACCCAGCGCACCGACGGCGTTCGCGCGCCACCCGGTCGGGCAGTGATCAACTCGCGGAGCGTGACGGCTGGTGCGACTGTTGACCAGGTGAGCGAGATGGACGCCCCGTACCCGCCAGGAACACCCGCGTGGGTGGACATGATGACCACCGACCGTGAAGCCACCATGGAGTTCTACGGCGGGCTGTTCGGCTGGGACTTCGAGATCGGCGGCCCGGAGACCGGGCACTACACGATGGCCCTGGTGCGCGGCCTGCCCGTGGCGGGCTTCGGCGAGATGCCGTCGGACGTGATGTTCCCCGTGGTGTGGACGACCTACCTGGCCACCGACGACCTGGACGAGTCGGTGGAGAAGCTGAACGCCAACGGCGGCAAGGTGCTCGTGCCGGAGTTCGACACCGGCGGACCGGGGCGCGGCGCGATCGCGGTGGACCCGTACGGCGCGGCGTTCGGGCTCTGGGAGGCGGGCACGCACATCGGCGCGTACGTGGTGAACGAACCCGGCTCGGTGGTGTGGAACGAGCTGGCCACCCGCGACCCGTTCGGCGCGGCGGAGTTCTACCAGCAGGTGTTCGACGTGGGCTGGACCCGCTGCCGGACTTCCCGTACACGCAGCTGCGGGTCGAGGGCCGCGCGGTCGCGGGCGTGTTCGGGATGGCCAACGAGATCCCCGCCGAGATCCCGCCGCACTGGATGACCTACTTCGCGGTGGCCGACGCCGACGCGGCGGCACGCCGGGTGGACGAGCTGGGCGGCGTCACGGTCGGCGACGTGGTCGAGTCGCGGTTCGGCCGGTTCACCACGGTGGGCGACCCGATGGGCGCGACGTTCCGGGTCATCCAACCGCCGCCTTCCACCCCAGACTGACCACGAGCGCCACCACGACGGTGAGGAACACCCGGCGCACGAACGCCGAGCCGCGCCGCACCGCCAGGCGCGCGCCGAACACCGCCCCGGTCACGTTGCACAGCGCGAGCACCAGACCCAAGCCCCACAACACTTTTCCGGCCGGGATGAAGTACAGCAGCGCGCCCAGGTTCGTGGCCACGTTCACGACCTTGGCCGTGGCCGACGCGCGCAGGAACGCGAACCCGACCAGGCCCACGAGCAGGAACACCAGGAACGCGCCCGTGCCCGGACCCGCGAGGCCGTCGTAGAAGCCGATCAACGCCCCGCCCGCGGCCATCACGGCGATCTGCGCGAAGCGGGTGAACCTCGGCGCCTCGGCCACGCCCAGCTCCGGCTTGCGCCACGTGTAAAGGCCGACGCCGACCAGCGCGACGAGCACCACGCCGTTGAGCACGCCGGGCGCCAGCGCCCCGGCGAACGCCGCACCGGCCACCGCGCCCGCGAACGCGGCCGACGCCATCGGCAACGCCGAGGACCAGTCGATCGTGGTCTGCCGGGAGTAGGTCCGCACCGCCGCCGCCGTGCCGACCACGGAGGCGATCTTGTTGGTGGCCAGCGCGTAGAGCGGCTGGCCGCCGGGCGCGATCAGCAGCAGCGCGGGCAGCTGGACCAGCCCGCCGCCGCCAACCACCGCGTCGACCGCGCCCGCGACGAGGGCGGCCAGGCAGAGGAACAGCAGGGCGGCGAGCGAGATGTGCCCGAAGCCGGGCCAGTCGAGTGCGGCGGTCACACGGCACATGAAACAAGACGGGCGTACTGCATTTCACCCCTTACCGCGATGGGAGCGCTCCCAGAATGGGCCGTTCAGCCCTGTTGTGGGCCGATTCACACAGGGAGGGTGTTCGCGGGTGTTCCCCGATCGACCTGGAGGTTCTCGGTGTTGAGATCCCGCAAGCGGACCGCGGTCGCCGCGCTGGTCACGCTGGCCCTGTTGGTCACCGGCGCGCAAGCCAGCGGCGTGATGGAGCCCGCCGGGCAGGGCTACCAGGACGCCCGGGCGCCGGTCGACCGGCGCGTCGACGACCTCCTCAAGCGCATGACGCTCGAGGAGAAGGTCGGCCAGATGACCCAGATCCGGCTGGGCAAGCTGCGCGGCAACTGCGAGTGGAACCCCGGTCCGCTGCGCGAGGACTGCATGAAGGCGGTGCTGGAGGACGCGAAGGTCGGCTCGATCCTCTCCGGCGGCGGCGACGCGCCCAACCCGAACACGCCCCGCGCGTGGGCGGAGATGACCAACGCCATCCAGAAGTACTCGCTGGACCACAGCAGGCTGCGGATCCCGCTGATCTACGGCGCGGACGGCGTGCACGGCCACTCGAACGTGCTCAGCGCCACGATGTTCCCGCACCAGATCGGCCTCGGCGCGACGTGGAACCCGGAGCTGCAGGAGCAGCTCGGCAAGTCCACCGGTCGGGCGATGCGGGCCACCGGTGTGTTCTGGAACTTCGCGCCGGTGTCCGACATCGCGCGTGACACCCGCTGGGGGCGGTACTACGAGACCTACAGCGAGGACCCGGTGCTGGCCGGCGCGCTGGCCGCGGCGAACGTGCGCGGGCAGCAGGCCGACCCGACCGACGGCACGGCGAAGCTGACCGCGACCGCCAAGCACTTCGCGGGCTACTCGGAGCCGTTCAACGGCCACGACCGCGCGCCCGCCCAGCTGCCGATCCGGTACCTCCAGGACACCGTGCTGCCCGCGTTCCAGCCGCAGTTCGACGCGGGCGTCGGCACCGTGATGATCAACTCCGGTGCGGTGAACGGCGTGCCCGCGCACGCGTCGAAGTACCTGCTGACCACGCAGTTGCGCGACCGGATGGGGTTCCGGGGCGTGGCGATCACCGACTGGGAGGACATCCGGTTCCTGGTGGACCGCTACCACGTGGCGGCGGACTACGAGGAGGCCATCGCGATGGCCGTGAACGCGGGCGTCGACATGGCGATGGAGCCGTCGGACGCGGCCGGGTTCACCGCCGGGCTGCTGGCGGGCGTGCGGAGCGGCGCGATCCCCGGCAAGCGGATCGACCAGGCCGTGCGGCGGATCCTGAAGCTCAAGTTCGAGCTGGGGCTGTTCGAGAAGCCGTTCGTCGACGTGGAGAAGGCCGACGCGATCGTGAACGGCGCGGACCGGGCGCTGGCCCGCCAGGCGGCGGCGGAGAGCGCGGTGCTGCTGCGCAACGACGGCGTGCTGCCCCTGTCGACCGGCGTGGGCAAGCTCGTGGTGACCGGTGACACGGCGGACTCCGCGGCCAGGCAGCTCGGTGGCTGGTCGGTCGGCTGGCAGGGCGTGCCGAACGGGTCGCCGATGCCGCCGACGGTGACCGTGCTGCAGGGCATCAAGGCCGCCGTGCCGTCGGCGAACGTGGTCGGCGCGGCCACGCAGGCCGACGCGGTGGCGCAGGCGGGTGACGCCGACGCGGTGGTCGTCGTGCTCGGTGAGGACCCGGGCGCGGAGGGTGAGGCGGACACCGAGGAGCCCGCGCTGACCGCTGCGCAGCAGGGCCTGGTGGACGCGGTGCGGGCGACCGGCAAGCCGGTGGTCGTCGTGCTGCTGACCGGCCGGCCGCAGGTGCTCGGCACGGTGGCCGACGCCCCGGCGCTGGTCGCGGGCTGGCTGCCCGGCTCCGAGGGCGGCGGCGCGATCGCCGACGTGCTGTTCGGCGCGGTGAACCCCAGCGGCAGGCTGCCGGTGTCGTGGCCGAAGTCGGTCGGCGACCAGCCGTTCTCCTACGACCAGGTGCGCGGCGCGAACACCGCGCCCAGCTCCGGGTACGACCCGGCGTTCGCGTTCGGGCACGGCCTGTCGTACACGACGTTCACCACGTCCGCACCGACGCTGAAGTCGACGGAGGTGCGGCGGGACGGCCAGGTGAAGGTGTCGGTGACCGTGGCCAACACCGGTGGGCGTGACGGCACGCTCGTCGTGCCGGTGTACGTGCACCAGCCCGTGAGCAAGGTGCTCACGCCGCCGCAGCGCCTGGTCGGCTTCACGCGGGTGGCGTTGAAGGCCGGTGAGCAGCGGGCGGTCGAGGTGACGTTCGACGTGCAGCGGCTCGCGGTGACGGCGGGCGACATGGACGCGTCGGGCAAGCCCGAGGTCGCCAGGGGCGGCTACGAGGTCGTGGTCGGCGACGGGAGGGCTCGATTCACGGTGCGGTGAGCTGCCCTGATAACCTTCTCGGTCGTACCCGCGCGGCATTCCGCTGTGGAGGAAGACCGCCCCTTCGCGGGGGCGGAGCCGGTGACAAGCGCGGTGCGACTCCGAGACCGAGGAAAAGGTGGCTTTCGCGTGGCGAACATCAAGTCCCAGATGAAGCGGATCAAGACGAACGAGAAGGCGCGCCTGCGCAACAAGGCCGTCAAGTCGTCCCTCAAGACCGCCATCCGCAAGTTCCGTGAGGCCGCCGAGGCCGGTGACAAGGAGAAGGCCGTCGCGCTGGCGCAGGACGCGTCCCGCAAGCTCGACAAGGCCGTCTCCAAGGGCGTGATCCACGCCAACCAGGCCGCCAACAAGAAGTCGGCGCTGGCGCGGCGCGCCAACCAGATCTGATCTGGTCTTCACGCCAAAGCGCCGCCCACCCCCGCGCGGGGTGGGCGGCGCTTTCGTGTGCGGCCGACCACTGACCACCGCCCCAGCCACCACCGCCCCGACCAGCACCGGCCCTCGGCCAGCCAGCCACCAGGCCACCGGCCGCTCAGCCGCTGACTTCCCGGCCCTCAGCCAGTACCGCCCACCCCGCCGCGAACCACTTGGCCGCCAGCCGTCAGCCACCTGGCCGCCAGGGTCCAGCGCCGGCCACCAACCACCCAGCCGCCCGATCCCCCAGCCTCCGGATCCCCAGCCTCCGGATCCCCGACCGCCCGACCGTGCGATCCCCCAGGCCTCTGTCAGCGGCGGCCGTGGGCGGCGACGATCTTCAGCACGGCGCGTTCCAGGGCGTAGCCCGAGTCGGCGGCGGCGCCCTTGACGTCGGCGTTCAGGTCCGCGACCACCGTCATCGCGGCTGCCAGCCCTCGGTCTTCCCAGCCACGCGACTGGCCTTGGGCCTTCTTCACCTTCCACGGCGGCATGCCGAGCTCGCCCGCCAGCTTGAACGGGTCGCCCCGGCCCACCGCGGACACCCGCGCGATCGTGCGCACCGCGTCGGCCAGGGCATCGGCGACCAAGACGTGCGGCACGCCGAGCTGGATCGCCCACCGCAACGCCTCCAGCGCACCGGCCCGATCACCCATCACGGCCTTCTCCGCGACCGCGAACCCGGTCACCTCGGCCCGCCCGCGGTGGTAGCGGCGGACCGCCTCGGCGTCCACCTTGCCGCCCGTGTCGGCGACGAGCTGCGACGCCGCCGCCGCCAACTCGCGCAGGTCCGACCCCACCGCCTCGATCAGCGCCGCCACGGCCTCCGGGTCGGCCTTGCCGCCGCCCGCCGCGCGGATCTCGTTGCGCACGAACGCTTCCCGGTCCGCCGCCTTGGTGATCTTGGGGCACTCGGTCACCCGGGCGCCTGCCTTGCGCAGCGCCGCGGGCAGGTCCTTGGCCGCCTTGCTGCGCCCGCCGCCACTGTGGACGACCACCACCGTCACCCCGTCCGCCGGGGCCTTGGCGTAGCCGATGACCGCGTCGGCGATCTCCTTGCCGCACTCCTGCGCGGCCTCCAGCGCGACCACCCGTCCCTCGGCGAACAGCGACGGGCTCACCAGTTCCGCCAGCTCAGGCGGGGTGAGATCGGTCACGCGGACGCGGGTCAGGTCGGCCTGCGGATCGGCTTTCCGCGCCGCGGCCAGCGCACCGCGCACCGCGCGCTCGACCAGCAACTCCTCCTCGCCGAGGATCAGGTGCACGGCGTCGGGCATGTCAGCGGGCGCACTCACGGGCGCGATCCTCCCACGGGTGGCAGACGTCCGGATGGTGGACGTCGCTGGCTGAGGGTCGGGATCGTGACGTAAGTTGAAGCCCACAACTGAATACCGCTCATCCAGAGGGGCAGAGGGATCGGCCCGAAGAAGCCCCGGCAACCCGTCGCACAGCGTCCGCTGGCGACCACGGTGCCAATTCCGACCCGCGGTGCGCGGGAAAGATGAGGAGATACCTCGCGATGACTGCTGTCAGTGTGCCCTCGGCCACCACCTCCTTCGACCTCGGTCCCGCCCGCGCGCTGTCGTGTCGCGAATGCGGCCACGAGACGCCGCTCGCCGCCGAATACGCCTGTCTGGAGTGTTTCGGGCCGCTGGAAGTGGCCTACGACTTCGGTCGGATCCGTCGCGAGGACATCGAGGCGGGCCCCCGGTCGATCTGGCGCTACCGCGGCCTGCTCCCCGTGCCGACCACCGTCGAGTCGCACCCCAACACCAACCCCGGCGGCACCCGCCTGATCGAGGCCGACCGCCTCGCCAAGGCCCTCGGCGTGCGCAAGGTGTGGGTGAAGGACGACACCGGCAACCCGACCCACTCGTTCAAGGACCGCGTGGTCGGCGTCGCCCTCGCCGCCGCCCGCGAACTGGGCTTCAAGGTCCTGGCCTGCCCGTCCACCGGCAACCTGGCCAACGCCGTCGCCGCCGCCGCGGCCCGCGCGGGCTGGGAGTCCGTGGTCCTGGTGCCCTCCACGCTGGAGCGGGCGAAGATCCTCATGACCGCCGTCTACGGCGGCAACCTGATCACCGTCGACGGCAACTACGACGACGTGAACCGGCTGGCGCAGGAACTGGCCGCCGAGCACGAGGACTGGGCGTTCGTCAACGTCAACGTCCGCCCCTACTACGCCGAGGGCTCCAAGACGCTCGGGTACGAGGTCGCCGAACAGCTCGGCTGGCGGCTGCCCGACCAGATCGTGGTGCCCATCGCGTCCGGCTCGCAGTTGACGAAGGTCGACAAGTCCTTCCGCGAACTGGGCGACCTCGACCTGGTCGAGCAGACCCCGTACCGCGTGTTCGGCGCGCAGGCCACCGGCTGCTCCCCCGTCTCGGCCGCCTTCAAGGCGGGCCACGACGTGGTCAGCCCGGTCCGCCCGGACACCATCGCCAGGTCGCTGGCGATCGGCGCCCCCGCCGACGGCCCCTACGTGCTGGACGCCGTCCGCCGCACCAACGGCGCGATCGAGGACGTCACCGACGAGGAGGTCGTCGAGGGCATCCGCCTCCTGGCCCGGACCGAAGGCATCTTCGCCGAGACGGCCGGCGGCGTCACCGTCGCCACCGCGAAGAAGCTCATCGAGACCGGCCAGCTGGACCCGGACGGCGAGACCGTGCTCCTGATCACCGGCGACGGCCTCAAGACCCTGGACGCCCTCGGCGACCGCGTCGGCCCCCGCGCCAACGTCCCGCCGTCGGCCGAGGCCGTCCTGAAGGCCCTTCAGGACTGACCCGCATCGCCCGTTCCCGCCTGGGGTCGGACCGCGGTTTCCGGTCCCAGGCGGTACGGCGACGGTCGGTCCGGGCGGTCGGTCCGGGGCGCGGTAGCTACGGCGGCGGTCGGCTCAGTGCCGGGCGGCTTCTCCGCTTCACCGACGCCTTCCCGTCCGCGGTCGTGGTCACAAGGCGATCCTGGAGGAGCGCAGCCACCCGGTCCGGGGGAAGGCGGTCAGCTCCGGCAGGACGTGCGGGCCGACCGGTTCGGTGACCACGCGCCAGGCGGTGAGCATCTGCGGCCAGGGCCGTGTCGCCTTCTCCTGGTTGTAGCGCTCGGCGTGCCACTCCTCCTGCGGTATGGCGAGGTCGGCGTCGAACAGGCCGTCGGCGATCAGCCGGTAGGCGGTGTCCGCCGAGGGGACCTGCGCCAAGCGGATCACGCCGGTGGCCGTTGCCCTGGCGACGATTCCGCGTTCACCGCTGGGCAGCTCCTCGCACACGTAATACGTGAACGCGGGCCGGAGCTCGTCGCTCGGCCAGGGTTGGGCGGTGTAGCCGGGCTGCCACAGCGCCCACGCCAGCGCCCGGTTGCCGCCTTGCGGCGACCAGCCGGAGTGCAGTCGGATCCAGACGTCGTTCCTCATCGTTCTCCCCTTGTCCGTTGTCGGGTTGGCCGCCGCTCCTGCGGGCGACCTGCGGCCCGTCCGGGCCGGCCAGGACGGCGGTGTCGCCGTCCCGGTCCGTGCGCAGCACCAGCGCGCCTCGGCTCGTCAACGCGTCGACCACCACCCCGCTGGGGTGGCCGTAGCGGTTGCCCGCGCCGACGCTCACCAACGCGATCCGCGGCCGGACCGCCGCGAGGAACGCCGGTGACGAGTACCGCGACCCGTGGTGCGGCACCTTGAGCACGTCGGCCCGCAGGTCCACGTGCCCACCGAGCAGGTCCGCCTGCCCGGCCAGCTCGATGTCTCCGGTCAGCAACACCCGCCCGGCCGCGGTGGAGGCCCGCAGCACCAGCGACGCGTCGTTGACCGCCGTGTTCGTGTCCGTCCCGCGCACGGGGTCCGCGCGCGGGCCGAGCACGTCGAGCTCCAGACCCGGCCAGCTCAGCCGCTGCCCGGCGCCCAGCTCGACCAGGCGGACCCCGGCCGTCCGCGCCCGTTCCCTCACCTCCTCCCACGCCCACTCCGGTTCCCGCGACGGCCCCACCGCCACCGCGCCCACAACCCGCTCAGCCAGCACCGCGGCCAACCCGCCGACGTGGTCGGCGTGCAGGTGGCTGAGCACCACCAGCGGTATGCGCCGCACCCCGAGCCGACGCAGGCACGACAGCACCGGCACCGGGTCCGGCCCCGCGTCGACCAGCACCGCCCGATCGCGCTCGGCGGTGGCGAGGACCACCGCGTCGCCCTGACCGACGTCACAGGCCACGACCGACCAGCCGGGCACCGGCCACCCCGGCGCGACCACGTTCAGCGGCACGACCACCACCACCGCGCCGACGACGGCCGCCACGACCAACGTCCGCACCCGGCGCAGCCTGGCGATCGCGTAGCCGAGCACCAGCACCCCGGCCAGCAGCAGCCCGCCGACCCAGCCGCCGGGCCACCCGACCGCCGCGCCGGGCACGGCCGCCGCGTGCCGGCCGACCGTGATCAGCCAGCTCACCGCCGGACCGGCCACCTCGACGACCAGCCGTGCCGTCGGCTCGTGCACCTGCGCCAGCACGGCGGCCAGCACCCCGAGCACGGTGGCCGGGGCCACGACCGGCGCGGCCAGGAGGTTCGCCACCACCGCGACCAGGCTCACCTGGCCGGAGAGCCCGGCGACCAGCGGCGCGGTGGCCAGGTTCGCCGCCACCGGCACCGCCAACGCCTCGGCGAAACCCACCGGGACGCCGCGCTCCTTCATCGCGGCGGCCCACCTCGGCGCGAGCAGCACCAGCGCCGCCGTCGCCACCACCGACAGCCCGAACCCCGGCTCGGTGGCCAACTCCGGGTCGTAGAGCACCAGGACCACCACCGAGGCCGCGAGCGCCGGCAACGCCGACCGCTCCCGACCCAGCACCAGCGCGAGCAACGCCACCGCGCCCATCACGGCGGCCCGCAACACGCTCGGCTCCGGCCCGGCCAGCACCACGAACCCGACCAGCGCCGCCATCGCACCCGCCGCGCAACCACGCGGACCTACCCGCAGCAGCCTCAGCAGCAACAGGACCGCGCCGCAGAGGATCGCCAAGTTCGCACCGCTGACCGCGAGGACGTGGGCGAGACCCGCCGTGCGGAACTCCTCGATCACCCTGGGTGGGAGGCCGGAGGTGTCGCCGACGACGAGCGCGGGCAGCAACCCGGCCGGTTCGGGGTCGAGCGCGGTGCTCGCGTTCCGCAGTCCGGCCCGCAGGTCCTCGGCGACCCGCTGCCACACCGGCGCTTCGGTCACGTCCTGCGGCGGCCCGCGAACCCGCAGCACCGCGACCGTCAGCTCCCCTTCGCGAGGAAGCGCGAGGGTGCCGCGCGCGGTGACCCGTTGGCCGGGCAGGAGGTCCCGCCACCGCGCCGCCGGGGCCAGCACGGCGATCCGGCCGCCGCCGTCGAGCGATCCGCGCACCAGCACCAGGTCGACCCCGCTCGCACGCGAGCCGAAACCACTGGTGCGCAAGCCGTGCGGCCGGTTGTCCAGTTCGAAGTGGACAGTGGTGGGCGTGCCCCGCTCCGCCGCGACCCGCAAGGGATGGTGGGCCGCCCCGTGAACCTGGGCACCGATCCAGCACGCCGCCACCGGACCCGCGACAGCCACCGCCACCGCTGCCGGTCGCCACCGGCGCAAGGCCAAGCCGCCGATCACGGCAGCGACCAGACCGACCACGAGCGCGGCCCACCACGCCCACAACAGGCCGGCCAAGGCCGTCGCCCACACCGCCAGCGCGGCAGGGACCAGATACGCACGAGGACTCACGACCTCACCCCCGAAGTAGGGCACGGAGAAGGAAGGGAAACTACGGAGAAAGACGGCAGTCAGGCCGGCACCCGCGCCACCCGCCACGCCAAGCGCAGCCCGATGAGCGCCCTAGCCCAGGCCGTTTGTGCGGTTAGGACCAGGTGCCACACAGGACCTGCGCCCGTGCCCGGGAACCCACGGCTGAGTTCAGAGAGGGCTGGCAGCGGCAGGTCCACCGCGAGTCCGCCCGCCTCCGGAGTGGCCCGACGAAGGGCGGTGCCACACCACCTGTGCCGCGCGGCCGAGTGCCAGCGCGACCGAGCGCACGCGGTGGTCATGGCCACGAGAGCGTTCGGAATGGCGGCGGCCCGACGGACAACCTGCCCTCACCCGTCCGGAGCGCGTGTGGGCGGAGCTGCACGCGCCCTCGAACCGAAGGCCCAGGGTTGGCAGAGGCCGGGACCAGGTGCGGATGAGCCGCCCTACGGGCCAGAGCCGAGCCGCAAGGGACCGCGGTGGCCGAGCTGAAGGTGGAGGTCAGCAGTGGCCTGAGGGCGGTGGTCTGCCGAGGACGCCACGGCCCAGGGTATGTGGGCTCATAGGTCCGTGCCTTGGTTAAGGGCAGGCCGCCGAGAGTCGAGGTAAGTGCGGCACGTCCTGGTCGGAGAAAGGAGTCGGCGGGTGGGTTGTGGTGCGGTGGGGGTCGGGTGAGCGGGTCACGAGGTCACCCACCGGAACCTGGACAAGGTGGTGAGGCGGGAACCGGTGGTGCGAAGGGTGCGGCGGACGCGGTTCAGGAGTTGGTGGGTGCGGTGGTGGTTGGAGTGGTTGCGGTGCGGCGGATTGGGCGGTGGGTGGTGGTTCGTTGTGTGGGGATTCACGGCGTTGGGACGCATGGCGGTCTCCGAGTGGTGTCGAGGTGACGGCGGGGGTGCGGGGGTGCGGGGTGTCAGGCGGTCAAAGGCGGACGAGGTCGCGGAGTTTGGCCAGCTTCGCGTCGCCGATGCCCTCGATCTCGCCCAGTTGGTCCAGGGACGTGAACGGGCCGCGTTTCTGCCTTCGGTCGACGATGCGCTGTGCGGTCACCGGGCCCACGCCGGGCAGGGTGTCCAGCTGGTCCTTGGTCGCGGTGTTCAGGTTCAGCGGCTCGGTGGTCGTGCCGGCCTGTTGCGGGACGGCGATGCCCACGGCGATCTGCTCGCCGTCGGCGACCTTGCGGGCGAGGTTCAGCGGGGTCAGGTCGGCGCCCGGGTTGGCGCCGCCCGCCGCTTGCAGCGCGTCGGCCACCCTGGCGCCGTTCGGCACGGTCACCAGGCCGGGGGTGGGCACCAGGCCGACCACGTTGACGACCAGTTGCTCCTCGGTGCGGGTGACGACGGCGGCCTCCGCCACCGGGAGGTCCGGTGGGCTCTCCGGCACGGGGCGCTCCCACCACAGGGCCAGGGCGACCACCAGCGCCACGCCGGCCATCACGCCCGCGAGCAGGATCCTGCGGCGGTGCGGGACGGCTGGTTCGGGCAGCCATCGGTGCAAGAGGCGGCGCAGAGGGGTGGGCGGGCCGGCGCGGCCGTCGGACGAGACGAAGACCAAGGTCTCGGCGTCCGACGCGCGGTGTCTGCCCCGCTCCTGGGAGATGAGGGCTTTCAGGCGGGCGGTCGTGGTTTCCGGGTTCTTGTCGAACATGGGCTCGACGTTAGGCCGGGTGGAGCAGGGGGTGGGGAGGGAGTTCTCGATCTGTGGATAACTGGCTGAATGATGGATAAGGAGAGCTAGGACACCCCTCCGGGCAGCACCACCACACCCAGCACACCGGGGCCCGTGTGCGCGCCGATCACGGCTCCGACCTCGGAAATCAGGCAGCCGGTCGAACCGGGCACGCGTTCGTCCAGCAACGTCGCCAGCTCCGCCGCGCGTTCCGGCGCGGCGAGGTGGTGGACAGCCAGGCCGACCGGCCCGGAACCCGCCGCCGACGCGGCCAGGTCGACCAGCCGGCCGATCGCCCGCCCCATCGTGCGCACCTTCTCCAGCGGCACGATCCGACCGTCGTCCACGTGCAACAACGGCTTCACCGCCAGCGCGGTGCCCACCAACGCGGCCGCGGCGCCGATCCGCCCACCTCGCCGCAGGTGGTCGAGCGTTTCCACGCAGAAGAACATCCTGACCCGGGCCGCAGCGGCCACCGCGGCTGCCTCCGCGCACTCCGCATCACCACCCGCGGCGCACGCGGCCAGCGCGGCGAACCCCAACCCCATGCCCGTGGCCCGCGAGTCGACCACCCTGATCCGGCTCGGGTCGACCTCCTCTGCGGCCAACCGCGCGGCCTCCCACGTGCCCGAAAGGTCACGGGACAGGTGCACGGAGACGATCTCCTCCGCGCCCTCCGCCAACGCGGACCGGTACACCTCGGCCAGCTCGCCCGGCGTCGGCCGGGACGTGGTCACCCGGCGGTGCTCGCCCAACGCGGCGGCCAGCTCGGCCGGCCCGAAGTCCACCCCGTCCAGCCTGCTGCGACCGTCCACGGCCACGTGCAGCGGCACGACCCGGACGCCGTGCCGCTCGGCGAACCCCTCGGGCAGGTACGCCGTGGAGTCGGTGACGATCGTGGTGGACACGAGTGCCGAGACTACGGCTCCGCCGCACCCGAGTGGCCGACCGCCACGGACCTGATCAGTTCCGCCATGGCCCGCCCGACCAGCTCGTGCCCCTCCCAGCCCCAGTGCATGCCGTCCGGGTTGCCGAGCCGTGACCGAAGGTGCTCGCCCACCAGCGGCGGCACGTCCAGCAGCGGCACGCCCGCGCCACCCGCCCACTCACGCAGCGCGCGCTCCCCCGCCGCACGCCCGCTGTGCACACCGGCGTACGCAGCCGAACAGTGCACCGAGGGCGTCATCCCGACCACCCTGATACCGGGCTGCAGCGCACGCACCGCGCACACCGAGTCGTTCAGGTACCGCACGGTCAAGCGAGGCGGCAGCGCCACCGGGTACCCGCAGAACGCCCGCGACAGCACCGGCTGCAACGTCCGGTACCCCGCCCGCGCCCGCCGCCGCAGCCCGTCCGGCCGCAGGTAGCGCAGGCCCTGCCGCAGGTAGGTCGGCAACGGCGACGGCAGCGTGTCCATGTGCCCCACTGCCAGCACCAACACGTCCGTGCGGGGCAGGAGCGACCACACCCGCGGGTCACCCGTCAACGACCACCAGGCGTCACGCGCCGTCCAGCCGAACCCCGCCGCCAGCTCCGCGTGCCCGCCCAACGCCGACGCCGCGACGTTCGGCCACAACCGGGGGTGATCGGCGGGCAACGGCCCCTGCGGACCGTGGAACGAGAGCGAATCGCCGAGGACGAGCAGTCTCACCGGGTGATTCCGGCGTTGTACGACGACAGCCGCCACCTGCCGTCGCCGTGCGGCCGGCGGGTGAACACGGTCCAGTGGCAGTTGCCGATACCGCCCAGCAGCGCCCAGCGGTCGACCGGCAGCTCCAGCAACCTCCCGGTCAACGCGCTGATCAGGCCGCCGTGCGCGCACAGCATGACCGTGCCGGAGAACTCCGCGTCCACGTCGGCCACCACGGCGAGCGCGCGCTCGGCGACCTCCACGCGCGTCTCGCCGTCCGGCGGCGACAGGGTGCCGTCGGCACGCCACAGGTCCAGCGCGCCCGGCCACTCCACCTCGATCTCGGTCGAGGTCAGCCCCTGCCACTTGCCCAGGTGCGTCTCGCGCAACCGTTCGTCGACGCGCAGGTCGACGCCGGTCGCGTCGGTGAACACCGTGGCGGTGTCCCGGGCGCGGCGCAGGTCGGACGCGACCACCAGCTCGGGCTCGAACCCGGCGAGCACCGGCACCGCGAACCGCGCCTGGTTCCACCCGGTCTCGGTCAGCGACGAGTCCAGGTGGCCCTGCATGCGGCCGGTCGCGTTGTAGTCGGTCTCACCGTGCCGCCACAGCACGAGCCGGTTCAGGGTCATGCCTCGGCGACCTCGTCGGCCGGCGGCCCGGCGTCGAACTCGATGCGCGGGCAGTCCTTCCACAGCCGCTCCAGGCCGTAGAAGGTGCGCTCCTCCGCGTGCTGGACGTGCACGACCACGTCCACGAAGTCCAGCAGGACCCAACGACCTTCGCGCGCGCCCTCACGGCGGACCGGCTTGCGGCCGGCCTCGCGCAACTTCTCCTCGACGCCGTCCACGATCGCGCCGACCTGCCGCTCGTTCGCGGCGGAGGCGATCACGAAGCAGTCCGTGATCACCAGTTGGTCGGACACGTCGAGCACGATCACGTCGTGCGCTTTCTTGTCGGCCGCCGCGTTAGCGGCGACCAGCGCCAACCGTCGTGCCTCGTCGGTGGCTGCCACGTCACTCCTCATCACACCGGCGGACGCCGTTACGCCCGCACGAGTCAATGAGGGTACCGGCGTCCCGGCTCAGTCCGGCATCGAGTAAAGCCGACGCTTGCTTATGTATTGGACGACACCATCCGGCACGAGGTACCAGACGGGCAGCCCGGAGGCGGTCCGGGCCCGGACGGCGGTCGACGAGATGGCCATCGCGGGCACCTCCACCAGCGACACCGCGCCCGGCGGCAGGTGCGTGTCGACCAGCTCATACCCCGGTCGGGTGACGCCGATGAAGTGGGCGAGGTCGAACACGTCGTCCGCACGCCGCCACGACAGGATCTGCTCCAACGCGTCCGCGCCGGTGATGAAGAACAGGTCCGAGTCCGGGTGCCTGGCCTTGAGGTCGGTGAGGGTGTCGACGGTGTACGTCGGCCCGGGCCGGTCGATGTCCACCCGGCTGACCGAGAACCGCGGGTTGGACGCGGTGGCGATGACCGTCATCAGGTACCGGTCCTCGGCGGCGCTGACCTCGCGCTCGCTCTTCTGCCAGGGCTGGCCCGTCGGCACGAAGACGACTTCGTCGAGGTCGAAGCGGGCCTGGACCTCGCTGGCCGCGACCAGGTGGCCGTGGTGCACCGGGTCGAAGGTGCCACCCATGACGCCGATCCGCCGGTTCGACATGGGAGGTGAGCCTAGTTCGGGTGGTGCGCGGGCGGCCGGTCGCTCCCCGAAAGGCCGCCCGCGCACTCGTCCCCCGGTCGCGGCCCTGGGGGAGTGGGCCGCATCCGCGGATCGCGCGGCCCACCCCGAATCAGGGCCGCACGACAGAGGAACGCGCACGTCAGGCGGCTATGACGCGATTGGCGGAACTTTTTTCCTAGACCTGGGGCGCGAGCACCGTGCCGTCGGACGAACGCACCAGGATGGCCTCCATCGGGCACGACTCCGCCGCGTCCACGACCGCGTCGTCCGGCTCGACCTCGGGCTTCACCGGCGTGGCGGTGCCGCCGTCCAACCGGAAGTGGTCCGGCGCGATCGACGTGCACATGCCCGTCCCCATGCACGTGGCCCGGTCGACTTCGATCGTCCACTCGCTCATCGGTCTACCACCTCACCAGTAGTCGTTCGGGGCCTCGCACCAGTCTGCCCTTCTTGAACACCACGTCGTCGGCCAACTCCAGGTGCGGGAACCTATTGAGCAAGGTCGAAATGCAGACCTGCAACTCCATCCTTGCCAAGGGCGCGCCGATGCAGTGGTGCACGCCGTGACCGAACGCGAAGTGCGGGTTGTGCTCGCGGTGGAAGTCCAGCTCATGGGGGTTGCGGAACACCGCGGGGTCGCGGTTGGCCACGAGCCCGTCCACGAACACCGCCTCGCCGGCGCGGACCGTCACGCCCGACAGCTCCACGTCGGCGGTGGCGATCCGGGGGAAGCCGGGCGCGCCGGACAGCTTCGTGATCCGCAGCAGCTCCTCCACGGCGGCCGGCACCAGCGACGGGTCGGCGCGCAGCTCCGCCAGCCGCTCCGGGTGGGTGAGCAGCTGGTAGACGAAGTTGCCGATCTCGCTGCCGGTCGTCTCGTGACCTGCGATGAGCAGCGTGACGCCGAACGAGACCAGCTCCTCCTCGGTGAGCCGGTCGTCGTTGTCGTGCGCGTGCACCAGCACGGTGAGCATGTCGTCGGCCGGGTTCTCGCGCTTGTCCTCGACCAGCTCGCGGATGTAGGCGCGCAGCGACGCCGCCGCGGCCTCGATCTCGGGCACGGTGAACGCGGTGATCGCCACCGCCGCGTCCGACCACTCGCGGAACTTGGCCCGGTCCAGCGCCGGCACGCCCAGCATCTCGCTGATGAGCGTGATGGCCACCGGCATGGCCAGGGCGTCGACCAGGTCGGCGGGCGGTCCCTGCGCCTCCATGTCGTCCAGCAGGCCGTCCACGATCTGCTGAGCGCGCTCACGCAGCTGACCGGTGCGACGGGCGGTGAACGCCTTGGCCAGGATCCGGCGCAGCCTCGTGTGCTCCGGCGGGTCCATGCTCAGGATGGTGGTGATGCCCGGCACCTCGGGCATGGTCCGCGGCGGGTCGTAGTCGGCGTCCATCACCGGCGCGCGGCTGAACCTCGGGTCGGCCAGCACGACCTTGGCATCGGCGTAGCGGGTGACCAGCCAGGCTTCACGGCCGTACGGCAGGCGCACGCGGGCCACCGGCTCGTCCCGCTGCAGTTCCAGGTAGGTCTCGTTGACGACGAGGTCGTCGGGTTCGGGGAACGGGTAGGGCCGGGCCGCCATCGCAAACCCCCACTGCCAGTGATCACTTGCACCCGACAGTAGGTACCTCGCCCGGCACGCGGGACGTGCTCCGCAACGCCGCTACGGCTTTCACCGGCGGCGCTGCGGAGCACCGTCCGCTAGGGCTGGGGCGCGAGGACCGCGCCGTCCGCCGAACGCACCAGGATCGCCTCCATCGGGCACGACTCGGCGGCGTCCACGACCGCGTCGTCCGGCTCGACCTCGGACTTCACCGGCGTGGCCGTGCCGCCGTCCAGCCGGAAGTGGTCCGGCGCGATCGACGTGCACATACCCGTCCCCATGCACGCACTCCGGTCGACCTCGACCGTCCACTGGGTCACCGGTGTCACCAGGCCACGGGCAGGGCCTGCGGGCCGCGGATGAGCCGGCCCTTCTTGAACGTCACGTCACCGTCCAGCCGGAGCAGCGGGAACCGCTTGAGCAGGGTGCCGATGGCGACCTGCAGCTCCATCCGGGCCAGGGGCGCGCCGATGCAGTGGTGCGCGCCGTGGCCGAACATGATGTGCGGGTTGTGCTCGCGGTGGAAGTCCAGCTCGTGCGGGTTGGAGAACACCGACGGGTCGCGGTTGGCCGTGACGTTGTTGACGAACACCGCCTCGCCCGGCTTGATCGTCACGCCGGACAGCTCGACCTCGGCGGTCGCGATCCGGGGGAAGCCCGCGGAGCCGCCGAGCGCGGTGAACCGCAGCAGCTCCTCGATCGCGGCGGGCACCAGCGACGGGTCGGCCCTCAGCTCGCCGAGCCGCTCCGGCCGGCGCAGCAGCAGGAAGACGAAGTTGCCGATCTGGTTCGCGGTGGTCTCGTGCCCCGCCACCAGCAACGTCACCCCGAACGAGATCAGCTCCTCCTCGCTGAGCCGGTCCTCGTTGTCGCGTGCGGCGATCAGCACGGAGAGCATGTCGTCGGCGGGCTCGGCGCGCTTGCGCTCGATCAGCCCGGAGATGTAGCTCCGCAGCGCCTGGGTGGCCGCCATGATCTCTTCATGGGTGAACGCGGTGATCGCCACCGCACCCTCCGACCAGGCGCGGAACTGGCTCCGGTCCTCGAACGGCACGCCGAGCATCTCGCAGATGATCGTGATGGGCAGCGGCATGGCCAGCGACTCGACCAGGTTCGCGGGCGGACCCTGCGCCTCCATGTCGTCCAGCAGGCCGTCCACGATCTCCTGGGCGCGCTCGCGCAACTGCTCGGTGCGCCGCGCCGTGAACGCCTTCGCGACCAGCTTGCGCAGCCGGGTGTGGTCCGGCGGGTCCATGCTCAGGATGTTCGTGTCGGTCGGCATCGTCGGCAGGGTGCGGGGGACGTCGGCGCCCGGCTCCATCACCGCCGCTCGGCTGAACCTCGGGTCCGCCAGCACGGTCTTGACGTCCTCGTAGCGGGTCGCGAGCCAGCCCTCGCCGCCGTAGGGCAGCCGCACCCTGGCCACCGGCTCGTCCCGTTGCAGCTCGAAGTAGGTCGGATTGATCTCGAGGTGGTCGAGTTCGGCGAACGGATAGGCCCTGGTCTCCATCATCTACCCCCATGTAAGCACTCGCTTACATCCGACAGTAGGGAGGCCGTCACGGACCGTCAACCGGGTTCGGTGTGTTCCAGCAGGACGGACGCGGCTCGCGTCACCAGGGCCGTGACCGTGGCGGCGTCGGCGTCCGCGAGGGGCTGTTTGCCGAACACGCTGCGCAGCACGCCGATGCCCACCACCCACGCCAGGACGAGGTCCGCGCGCAGCTCCGCGTCCTCCGCGTCCGTAAGGGACGACAGAGCGCGCGCGTACTCCTCCCCCAACTGCCGCCGCACGACCTCCGCCGCCGAGTCGTGGTGCGAGGACCGCAGCACCGCGTACAACGGGTGGTCCTCGCGCCTCGGCTTCTCCTCCATCATCCGCAGCAGCACGTTGCGCAACAGGTGCTCGACGGGCGAGTCCTCCAGCAGCGCACGGCTCTGCGTGGCCAGCACGGTCGCGAACAAGGCGTCCTTGCTGCCGTAGTAGCGGAACAGCAGGGCCTGGTTCACGCCCGCGAGGCTCGCGATGTCACGCACCGTGGTGCGGTCGAACCCGCGCTCGCCGAACAGCTTCGTGGCGGCGTCCAGCAACGCCGCCTTGGTCGCGGCGGCGTCCCGGGGCCTGCTCACGACCTCGGCCGGACGTGCCCCTCGCCCCAGACCACCCACTTGGAGGAGGTCAGCTCGGCCAACCCCATCGGGCCGCGGGCGTGCAGCTTCTGGGTGGAGATGCCGATCTCCGCGCCCATGCCGAACTCGCCGCCGTCGGTGAACGCGGTGGACGCGTTGACCATGACCGCCGCCGCGTCGACCCTGGTGGTGAACCGGCGGGCCGCGGCGAGGTCGCTGGTCACGATCGCCTCGGTGTGGCCGGAACCGTGCGCGGCGATGTGCTCGATGGCCTCGTCGATCGAGCCGACCACGCGGGCGGCGATGTCCAGCGACAGGTACTCGGTGTCCCAGTCCTCGTCGGTGGCGGGCTGGACGCGGGGGTCGGCGGCGAACCGCTCGTCGCCGTGGATGGTGACGTTCTCGGCCTTGAGGGCGTCGGTGATGCGGGGCACGAACTCGTCCGCGATCGCGGCGTGCACCAGCAGCGACTCGGCCGCGTTGCACACGCTCGTGCGCCGGGTCTTGGAGTTGAGCACGATGCGCTGCGCCATGTCGAGGTCGGCGCTCGCGTCCACGTACACGTGCACGTTGCCGACGCCGGTCTCGATGGCCGGCACGGTGGCCTGCTGCACGACGGCGTTGATCAGGCCCGCGCCACCGCGCGGGATGACCAGGTCGACCAGGCCGCGCGCGGTGATCAGGTGGGTGACCGAGGCGCGGTCGTGGCACGGCAGCAGCTGCACGGCGTCCGCGGGCAGGCCCGCGGTCTCCAGCGCGTCGCGCAGGATCGCGACCAGCGCGGTGTTCGAGTGCTCGGCGGTGGACGAGCCGCGCAGCAGGGCCGCGTTGCCGGACTTCAGCGCCAGGCCGGCCGCGTCCACGGTGACGTTCGGGCGGGCTTCGTAGACCATGCCGACCACGCCCATCGGGACGCGGACCTGCTTGAGCTCGAGGCCGTTCGGCAGGATCGAGCCGCGCAGCACCTCGCCGATCGGGTCCGGGAGGCCGGCCACCGTCTCCAGGCCCTGGGCCACGCCGTCGATGCGGGCCTCGGTGAGCGTGAGGCGGTCGAGCAGGCCCTGGTTCAGCCCCGCGGCCCTGCCCGCTTCGAGGTCCTTGGCGTTGGCCTCCAGCACCTCGGTGGCGCGGGTGCGCAGCGCGGTGGCCATCTCGTGCAGTGCGGCGTCCTTGCTCTCACGGGTGGCGAGGACGAGCTCGTTGGCGGCGACACGGGCGCGCCGGGCCGCGGCGTGCACCTGTTCGCGCAGGTCATCAGTCACGCCGTCCAGCCTACGGTCACCCGGTCGTGGCTGTCTTCGAGGTTCCCGAGGATCGGACGGCCGTCCACGATCGAGTGAAGCTGCGGCCGGGACCGTCGCACAGGTGTCCGTCTTGTCGGGGCCGTCTGCCACTGTGTCGGCATGGACGACAGCGCGTTGCGGGAACTGGCCGAGGAGCGGCTGAGGGCTTTGGCGGGCCCTCAGGCCGTGCTGCGTGACGACCAGTGGACGGCCATCCACGCGCTGGTGTCCGAACGGCGGCGGGCGCTGGTGGTGCAGCGCACGGGGTGGGGCAAGTCCGCCGTGTACTTCATCGCCACGGCGTTGCTGCGGTCCCTGGGCGAGGGGCCGACGGTGATCGTGTCACCGTTGCTGGCGTTGATGCGCAACCAGGTCGACGCGGCCGCGCGGGCGGGCGTGCACGCGGCGACGATCAACTCGGCCAACACCGACGAGTGGCAGGACGTGCAGGACCGGGTGGCGTCCGGTGACGTGGACGTGCTGCTGGTGTCGCCGGAGCGGCTGAACAACCCGGACTTCCGGGACACGGTGCTGCCGTCGCTGACCGCGTCGGCGGGGCTGCTGGTGGTGGACGAGGCGCACTGCATCTCCGACTGGGGTCACGACTTCCGGCCGGACTACCGGCGGCTGCGGACGTTGCTGACCGAACTGCCGGCGGGCGTGCCCGTGCTCGCCACCACGGCCACGGCCAACGACCGGGTGGTGCGGGACGTGGCCGACCAGCTCGGGCTGGGCGCGGGCACGGACACGCTGGTGCTGCGCGGGCCGCTGGACCGGGAGAGCCTGCGGCTGTCCGCCGTCCGGCTGCCCACCGCCGAGGCGAGGCTGGGGTGGCTGGCCGAGCGGCTGGCGCAGCTGCCCGGCTCGGGGATCATCTACACGCTCACGGTGGCGGCGGCGGACGACGTGGCGGCGTTCCTGCGCGAACGCGGCTACGAGGTGACGTCGTACTCGGGCCGCACCGACCCGGCCGAGCGCCAGCGGGCCGAGGAGGACCTGCTGGCGAACCGCGTCAAGGCGCTGGTGGCGACGTCCGCGCTGGGCATGGGGTTCGACAAGCCGGACCTGGGGTTCGTGGTGCACCTCGGCGCGCCGCCCTCCCCCATCGCCTACTACCAGCAGATCGGCCGCGCGGGACGTGGGGTGGAGCGGGCCGAGGTGCTGCTGCTGCCCGGTCCGGAGGACAAGGACATCTGGGCGTACTTCGCGTCGCTGGCGTTCCCGCCGGAGCACGTGGTGCGGCAGGTGCTCGACGTGCTGCCGGCGGAGCGGGCGATGTCGACGGCGGCGCTGGAGCCGATGGTCGAGCTGTCGCGCACCCGGCTGGAAGTGGTGCTGAAGGTGCTCGACGTGGACGGCGCCGTGCGGCGGGTGCGCGGCGGGTGGGTGTCGACGGGGCAGCCGTGGTCCTACGACGCCGAGCGGTACGAGCGGATCGAGGCGGCGCGGCGGGTGGAGCGGCAGGCGGTGCTGGACTACCTGGCCACCGACGGCTGCCGCATGGAGTTCCTGTTGCGGCAGTTGGACGACCCGCACGCGGCGCCGTGCGGTCGGTGCGACAACTGCACGGGGCAGCGGCCGTCGGAGGAGGTGTCGGACGTGGCGGCGTCGGCGGCGCGGGAACGGCTGCTGCGGCCCGGCGTCGAGGTGGAGCCGCGCAAGATGTGGCCGACCGGGATGGCGGCGGCCGGGGTGTCGTTGTCCGGGAAGATCCCGGCGGGCGAGCTCGCGGCGACGGGGCGGGCGTTGGGGCGGTTGACCGACATCGGCTGGGGCAACCGGTTGCGGTCGTTGTTCGCCGAGGCCGACCAGGAGATCCCCGAGGACGTGTTCGCCGCGTGCGTGAAGGTGTTGTCCGCGTGGAAGTGGGCGGAACGGCCGGTGGGCGTCGTGACGGTCGGGTCGCGGAGCAGGCCCGCGCTCGTGGGCAGCTTCGGGCAGCGGATCTCGACGGTGGGGCGGCTGCCGCTGCTCGGGCAGGTGTGGCTGGGCGAGGCGGCGCGCCGGGCCAACAGCGCGCAGCGGCTGGCGGGGCTGGTGCGCGAGACCGACGTGCCGGAGCTGTCCGGTGTGGACGGTCCGGTGCTGCTGGTCGACGACCAGGTCGACACGGGGTGGACCATGACGGTCGCCGCCCGGCTGCTGCGGCGGGCGGGTGCGTCGGCGGTGCTGCCGTTCGCGTTGGCGGTGACGGCGTGACGGAGGAGGTGGGGACGACGGGGTGAGACTCACGACGGAACGGTTGGTGCTGCGGCCTTTCACGGCGGCCGACGCGCCCGCGTTCGCCGCGTACCGGTCCGATCCGGACGTGGCCAGGTACCAGGGTTGGGAGACGCCGTTCTCCTTGGCGCAGGCCGAGGAGTTCGTGCGGGAGGTCGCCGCGGCCGACCCGACCGCACCGGGCTGGTACCAGTTCGCGGTCGAGGCGGACGGGGTGCTCGTCGGCGATGTCGGCGTGGGTCTGCACGAGAACCGGATGCAGGCCGACATCGGGTACACGCTGGCGCCCGCGCACCAGGGGCGCGGGTACGCGTCGGAGGCCGTGCGACGGGTGTTGGCCTACTTGTTCGAGGTACGAGGGCTGCACCGGGTGGCCGCCGAGTGCGACGCCCGCAACGTGAGGTCGGCGCGGTTGCTGGCCAGGCTCGGTTTCCGCCAGGAGGGACACCGGGTGCAGAGCACGTGGGCGAAGGGAGAGTGGACGGACGACCTGCTGTTCGGCCTCTTGGCCACCGAATGGCGGGCGGCACGGTGACGCGGACCAGCGGTGTCGGGTCGGCGCAGGTCCTGGTGTCGGCGAAATCTTCGGGGTTCGACCCGCGATCCTCGGGGGCGGGCTCGTAACCCTCGGGGGTGGATCGGCAACCCATGGGGGTGTGCCGGCGATCCTCGGAGGTGGACTGGCGATCCTCGGGGGTGGTGGGCCTGACCCCCGATCAAAAGTTCGCGGTGTCGAGGGCTGGCGCATCGGGGGGTGGTTCGCGGCACATTGTGCCCATGCTGGAAATGCTCATCGTCGGAACGGCGCCGGTGACGATCCCGATCGTGGCCATCACCGCCTGGCTACTGATCGCCTTGCGCGGCACCACACCCGCGCAGCGCCCCAAGATCATTCGGGCGCTGGCCCACTTCGTCATGGCGTTGGTCTCGGCCTTCCGCACCGCGCGGGGCGGTGCAGTGGGACCGAGAGGCGGGCCGCGGCGAGGTGGGGACGGAATTCGGTGAAGGATCTACCGACTTCAGCGGCTTTGTGGTTGTGTCCAACCCATGGCTGCCCTGGAGACCGAGCCCCAGCACCGCCTGCCCGTCCGCAAGCTCGTCGCGGCGAGTATCGGGAACGCCATCGAATGGTACGACTGGACCATCTACGCGACCTTCTCGATCTACTTCGCCACCCAGGTCTTCCCCAAGGACAACCCGCAGCTCGCGCTGGTCAACACGCTCGCGGCGTACGCGCTCGCGTTCTTCTTCCGCCCCCTGGGCGGGTACCTGCTCGGGCGGTTCGCCGACCTGCGCGGACGGCGGACGGCGATGTTGCTGACCATCGTCCTGATGGCCGGCGGCTCGGTCGCCATCGGTCTGCTGCCGACCTACGCGCAAGTGGGGTGGCTGGCGCCGATCCTCCTGCTGCTGGCCCGCATCGCGCAGGGCCTGTCGCTGGGCGGTGAGGTCTCCAACGCCTCCGCGTACCTGGCGGAGATCGCGCCGCCGCACCGGCGGGGGCGGTACTCGGCGTTCTTCTACATCTCCACCGGCGCCGCGGTGCTGACCGCGTCACTGCTCGGGTACGGGTTGGCCCGCACGCTCGACAAGGCCGAGTTGGCGTCGTACGGCTGGCGCATCCCGTTCCTGGTCGGCGGCGTGCTCGGCCTGGTCGGCCTGTGGATGCGGCGCAGCCTGGAGGAGACCGAGCAGTTCGAGCACAACAAGGCCAAGGCCCAGCAGCTCAAGCGCCCGCTGCTGACGACCCTGCGCGAGCACCCCAAGGCGGTCGGGCGGCTCGTCGGCTTCACCATGCTGTCGACGCTGTGCTACTACACGTTCTTCAGCGCGCTGACGCCGTTCGCGGTGACCAAGCGGGGCGCGGACGACGGGGACGTGTTCCTCGCCCTGTCCATCGCGACGGTCCTGTTCATCGCCCTGCAGTACCCGATGGGCGCGCTGTCGGACCGGGTCGGCCGCAAACCGCAGCTGCTGGTCTGGTCGGCCGCGACGGCGGTGCTGGTGGTGCCGCTGTCCACGCTGATCGGGCCGGGTGTCGGCAACCTGCTGCTCGTCTTCTGCGTCGGCCTCGGCCTCTACACGGCCATGACGTCGATCGCGCCCGCCGTGATGAGCGAGTTGTTCCCGACCGAGCTGCGCGCCCTCGGCATCGGCTCCTGGTACAACCTGACCGTGGCGCTGTTCGGCGGCACCGCACCGCTGGTGATCCAGTGGTTGCCGGGCAGCACGTTCTTCGTCTACGTCGCGGCCGGGGCCGCCATCGCGTTCGTCGTGATCCTCACGATGCCCGAGACGAAGGGCAGCGAACTGCGCTAGTCCTCGGCGGTCAGACGGGCCAGCGGCTCGCCGGACAGGTCGCGCAGGGCGGCCAGCACCGTCGCGCGGCGGGCCGGGGTGAGCTCGGCCAGGAAGGCGTCCTCCATGCGTCGGACCGCGGCACGGGCGCCGCGCAACCGCTTGCGCCCCTCCGCGGTCGGCTCGATGATCCGCGCCCGCCGGTCGTCCGGATCGGGCCGCCGGGACACCAGCCCTTCGGCCTCCATCCCGTCGATGATCGCGACCATCTTCGTCTTGTCCACGTCGACCGCCCTGGCCAGCGCCAACTGGGTCGGCGCGGCGCCCTGGGACAGCTCGGTGAGCACGACGTAGGCCCACATGCCCAGCCCGTGCCGCTCCAGCAGCGGCAATTCCGCGGCGACGAGCGCCTTGGCCAGCCGGTGCAGCAGCGCGGCGAGGTCCTGCCGCTCCTCCTCGACCATGCCGGTGATGGTAGTCACCACAAATCGTCTCAGTTTCCAACTATCTTGAGTTGAGACGATCTGTCGGGCGGAACACCGTGGAGTCGACGTGCTCAGGAGCAAGTGGATCACCGGCCCGGAGGCGGCCTTCGCGGGACCGGTGCTCGTCAGCGTCACCGAGTTCACGCTCGCCGACCTCCGCCGCACGCCGGGCGCCTACCGGGCGGGCTTCACGCTCAGCCGCGAGTGGCCTCGCTTGAGGGGCGCGGTCGGCCTGTGGCTGTGGGCCGAACCGCTGCGCAAGCGCCTCGGCTCGGTGTCGGTGTGGCGCGATCGCGCGGGCATGCGCGGCTTCGTCGGCCTGCCCGCCCACGTCGCGATCATGCGGAAGTACCGGGATCTCGGCGTCACCCGCGGCACCACCTGGCACACCGACGACGTCGACCCGCACGTGATCTGGCGGGCGGCCGGCCGGTGGCTGGGTGACGGCGGCTAGGCCCGCAACGGCACCAGGTCGTCGGCGTGCACGACCTCGCGGCGCTGCTCGGCCGGGAGGTCGCTGGTCTTGCGGCCGATCAACGAGGGCAGCTCGGTGGCGTCGAACCCGACCACCCCGCGTGCCACCACGTGCCCGGACAGGTCGACCAGCTCGACCACGTCACCGGCCTCGAACGCACCTTCCACGCCGGTGATGCCCGCCGCCAGCAGCGAACGCCGGCGGCCGACGACCGCGGCCACCGCGCCGTCGTCCAGCACCAGCCTGCCGGTCGCGTCGGCCGCGTGCCCGAGCCAGAAGCGGCGGGCGGACAGCCTCGGGCCGGTCACCGCGAACGCCGTGCCGACGTCCGCCGTGCTCAACGCCCGGTACGCGTCCGCCGCACCCGCCAGCAGCACGGGGATGCCCGCCGACGCCGCCAGCCTGGCCGCCGCCAGCTTCGACGCCATGCCGCCGGTGCCCAGCCCCGACGCGCCGACCGAACCCGCCCGCACACCGTCCACGTCGGACGCGCCGGCCACCTCGGTGACGCGTCGCGCGCCCGGCTGCCGGGGATCGCCGTCGTAGAGCGCGTCGACGTCGGAGAGCAGGAACAACGCGTCCGCGCCGACCAGGTGCGCCACCAGGGCGGCCAACCGGTCGTTGTCGCCGAACCGGATCTCCTCGGTGGCCACCGTGTCGTTCTCGTTCACGACCGGCACCGCGCCCAAGGCCAGCAGCCGGGAGAACGTGCGCTGCGCGTTGCGGTAGTGCGACCGCCGCACGACGTCGTCCGCGGTGAGCAGCACCTGCCCGACGGTCAACGAGAACCGCCCGAACGAGTTCGCGTACGCGTGCGCCAACGCCAACTGGCCGACGCTCGCCGCCGCCTGCTGCGTGGCCAGGTCACGGGGCCGCCGCGTCACGCCCAACGGCGCGAGGCCGGCCGCGATCGCGCCCGACGACACCAGCACCACCTGGCTGCCCGCCGCGCACCGCGCCGCGACCGCGTCCACCACAGCGTCCAACCGCGCCCGGTCGAGCCCGCCCGCGGCGGTGGTCAACGACGACGACCCGACCTTCACCACGACCCGGGACGCCGCGGACACCGCCTGCCGGGCCTGCGACGCCGCCACCGATCCGATCACTCGTCGTCGTCCTCGTCGAACTCGTCGTACTCGCCGGGGATGCGACGGGCCTTCTTCGCCGCCAACCGCTCGGACGCGCCGACGCGGTTGCTGGCCTCCAGCCGCGCGTCCGTGCCGCGGCCGCTCATGGTCATGGCGATGCCCGACGGCGTCGTCGGCTCCCAGTCGAACACCAGGTCGCCGATGGTGACCTGGCAGCCCGGCTCGGCGCCCTTCTTGACCAGCGCGTCCTCGACGCCGAGGCGCGCGAGCCGGTCGGCGAGGTAGCCGACGGCCTCGTCGTTGTTGAAGTCGGTCTGCCGGATCCACCGCTCGGGCCGCTCGCCGCGCACGATGAAGCCGCCCTCGGTCAGCGGGTCCTCCACCACGGTGAAGCCCTGGTCGTCCACGGCCCTGGGCCGCAGCACGATCCGCGTCGACTCCTGCTTCGGCTTCGCCGACCGGTACTCCTCGACCACGCGCGCCAACGCGAACGTCAGCTCGCGCAGGCCCTCGCGGCTCGCCGTGGACACCTCGAACACGGGCAGGCCGCGTGCCTCGATGTCCGGGCGCACCAGCTCGGCCAGCTCGCGGGCCTCGGGGACGTCGATCTTGTTCAGCACCACGACGCGCGGCCGTTCGGCCAGGTCGTCGGCCAGGGAGGGGGTGTACTTCGCCAGCTCCTCCTCCAGCGCGTCGATGTCCGACAGCGGGTCGCGGTCCGCCTCGTAGGTCGCGCAGTCCACGACGTGCACCAGCACCGCGCAGCGCTCGATGTGCCGGAGGAAGTCCAGGCCGAGGCCCTTGCCCTCGGACGCGCCGGGGATCAGGCCGGGCACGTCCGCCATGGTGAAGATGGTCTCGCCGCCGGTGATCACGCCCAGGTTCGGCACCAGCGTGGTGAACGGGTAGTCGGCGATCTTCGGCTTGGCCGCGGACAGCACCGAGATCAGCGAGGACTTGCCCGCCGACGGGAAGCCGAGCAGGCCGACGTCCGCGACGGACTTCAGCTCGAGCACGAGGTCGTGCTGCTCCCCCGGCTCGCCCAGCAGGGCGAACCCGGGCGCCTTGCGGGCCTTGGACGCCAGCGAGGCGTTGCCGAGGCCGCCGCGGCCGCCCTGGGCCGCGATCAGCCGGGTGCCTTCGCCGACGAGGTCCGCGACCACCTCGCCGTCGGGCGTCATGACGACCGTGCCATCGGGCACGCGCAGTTCGAGGTCCGCGCCGTGCGCGCCGTCGCGGTTGCCGCCCTGGCCGCCCTTGCCGCTGCCGGCGGCGGCGTTGGGGCGGAAGTGGAAGTCGAGGAGCGTGTGGACCTGCGAGTCCACGACCAGCACGACGTCGCCGCCCTTGCCGCCGTTGCCGCCGTCGGGGCCACCGAGCGGCTTGAACTTCTCGCGGTGCACGGACGCGACCCCGTTGCCCCCGTCACCTGCGGCGACG
The DNA here is from genome assembly GCF_040295345.1 of Actinosynnema sp. NPDC002837. Classification (NCBI taxonomy): domain Bacteria; kingdom Bacillati; phylum Actinomycetota; class Actinomycetes; order Pseudonocardiales; family Pseudonocardiaceae; genus Actinosynnema; species Actinosynnema sp. NPDC002837. The sequence goes on along the minus strand of NZ_JBEOVG010000013.1, from coordinate 72,582 downwards.
TGGATGACGACCCGGTCGACGAAGCGGGACACGGGGGACTTCCTTTCCTAAAGAAGCAACGAGGGGCGGGAGCCGGAATGCACCGGTCCCGCCCCTCGTCGGAGGTCGTTCCGTCGTCGCCCGAGGCGCTTAAGCAGCAGCCTCGACCGGGACGATGTTCACGGTCTTGCGACCGCGCTTGGTGCCGAACTCGACCGCACCGGCCGACAGCGCGAACAGCGTGTCGTCCTTGCCGCGGCCGACGTTGACGCCGGGGTGGAACTTGGTGCCGCGCTGGCGGATCAGGATCTCACCGGCCTTGACGACCTGACCACCGAACCGCTTGACGCCGAGGTACTGGGCGTTGGAGTCACGGCCGTTGCGGGAGCTGGAGGCGCCCTTCTTGTGTGCCATGGCTAGTCAGATCCTCACTTACCGGTGATGCCGGTGACCTCGACGCGGGTCAGCTTCTGGCGGTGACCCTGGCGCTTGTGGTAGCCGGTCTTGTTCTTGAACTTGTGGATGCGGATCTTGGGGCCCTTGGTCTGCTCGACGACCTTGCCGGTCACCGAGAACTTCGCCAGGGCGTCCGCCGCGGAGGTGACGTCATCGCCGTCCACAACGAGGAGCGGCGCCGCGAAGGTGATCTCGGTGTCCGGCTCGCCTTCGAGCTTCTCGACCTCGATGACGTCGCCGACAGCCACCTTGTACTGCTTGCCGCCGGTCTTGACGATCGCGTACATCGGGACGGAAGTCTCCTGCTACTCGACGGGACGGGATCGCGCGCGCCTCGGCTGCACTGATAACGAGCGAGCTGGGCTTCACGCGACAGGGCCCACCGGACGGCGGGCCGCGTATCAGGTTACGTGGCGGTGGACGGCGTGGTCAAACCGGGGTGGGCGTACCGACCTGGAAACGCCGGAACCGCTGCTCAGACGGGCTGCGCAGCGGTTCCGGCGAGGCGTCGGGTCAGCTCTCCTTGACCCCGTCCAGCGGCGGCCCGGCGGGCCGGGAGGCGGCACGGCGGGCCGTGCGGCGACGCGTGGTCACCGCGGGCGCGTTCGGCTCGACGTGGCCGTTGACCGCCTGCTCGGCGACCGGGGCCGGAGTCGAGTCGCTCGGCCGGGTGACCGGCGGGACCTCCACCGGCGCCACCGCGACGGGCGGGGTGACGGGCTCGGGCACCATGGCGGGCTTGGTCACCCGCCGGCGGGTCCGCCCCGTCTTGACGGGCGCCTCGACCGGCGCCGACGGGGTCTCGACCGCGGCGACCGGCGCCGACGGCGTCTCGACGTCCAGCTCCGGCTCGGGCTCGGCAGCGGCCTCGGCGGGCTCGGCGACCGGCTCCTCGACGGGCACCTCGGCCACCGCCTCGACCGGGGGCTCCACCGGGGCGGGCTCGGCGGGCGGGGCCGCCTGGGCGGGCTCGGAGACCGGCTCCGCGACCGCCGTGTCCGCGCCCGCGGCAGGGCTCGTCGGCGTGGCGGCGAACTCGTCGCCGTGCTTGACGACCGCACCGGCCTCGCGGCGGGCCCGGCGGCGTTGGCGGCGGTCGCGCTTCGGGGTTTCCGGCGCGGCCTCCTCCTCCACCACGGCGGACACGGGCTCGACCGACGCCGGCTGCTCCGCGATCGCCTCGGGCTCCTCGGTCGGCTCCACGGTCTGCTCGGCCACGGGCTCCGGGGTCTCCGCGTGCTTGGCGCGGCGCGACTTGCGGCCACCGCCCTGCTGCTGCGACGGCTGCTGCTGCTGCTGTTGCTGCTGGCCACCGCCGCCGTTGCCGTGCGCGTGCATCGACTCGGTCGTCACGACCAGGCCGCGCCCGCGGCAGTGCTCGCAGGTCGTCGAGAACGCCTCCAGCAGGCCGGTGCCGACCCGCTTGCGCGTCATCTGCACCAGGCCCAGCGACGTCACCTCCGCCACCTGGTGGCGGGTGCGGTCACGGCCGAGGCACTCGGTCAGCCGGCGCAGCACCAGGTCGCGGTTCGACTCCAGCACCATGTCGATGAAGTCGATCACGATGATGCCGCCGATGTCGCGCAACCTGAGCTGGCGGACGATCTCCTCGGCCGCCTCCAGGTTGTTCCGGGTCACCGTCTCCTCGAGGTTTCCACCCGATCCGGTGAACTTGCCGGTGTTGACGTCGATGACCGTCATCGCCTCGGTGCGGTCGATGACCAGGTAGCCGCCCGAGGGCAGCCAGACCTTGCGGTCCAGCGCCTTGAGCAGCTGCTCGTCGATGCGGTACTCGGTGAACGCGTCGCTGGTGCCCACGTGCTTGCGCAGCCGTTCCTGGAGGTCGGGCGCGACGTGCCGCACGTAGCCGTCGATGGTCTCCCACGCGTCCGAGCCCTGGACGACGAGCGCGGCGAAGTCCTCGGTGAACAGGTCGCGCACGACCTTCACCAGCAGGTCCGGCTCTTCGTACAGCAGCTGCGGGGCCTGGGCCTTGGGCGTGTCGGCCTTGTCCTTGATGACCTGCCACTGCGCCTGCAGGCGGGTGACGTCGCGGGCCAGCTCCTCCTCGGCGATGCCCTCCGAGGCGGTGCGGATGATGACGCCCGCGTCCTCGGGGACGACGCGCTTGAGGATGTCCTTGAGGCGCTTGCGCTCGTTGTCGGGCAGCTTGCGGCTGATGCCGGTCGCGCCACCGCCGGGCACGTACACCAGGAAGCGGCCGGGCAGGCTGATCTGGGTGGTCAGCCGGGCGCCCTTGTGGCCGACCGGGTCCTTGGTGACCTGCACCAGCACGCTGTCGCCGGTCGAGAGGGCCTGCTCGATCTTGCGGGCCTTGCCCTCGAGGCCGGCCGCGTCCCAGTCGACCTCGCCCGCGTACAGCACCGCGTTGCGGCCGCGGCCGATGTCGATGAACGCCGCCTCCATCGAGGGCAGCACGTTCTGCACCCGGCCGAGGTAGACGTTGCCGACCAGCGAGCCGGTGCCCGACGAGGTCACGAAGTGCTCGACCAGGACGCCGTCCTCCAGCACGCCGATCTGCGTGCGGTCGCCGCGCTCGCGCACCACCATCGTGCGCTCCACGGCCTCGCGGCGAGCCAGGAACTCGGCCTCGGACAGCACGGGGGCACGGCGGCGACCGGCCTCGCGGCCGTCACGGCGGCGCTGGCGCTTGGCCTCGAGCCGGGTCGACCCGCGGACGCTGCGCACCTCGTTCTGCGCGGCCTCGGAGTCGGCCTTGTCGTCACGGGCGTCGCGGCTGGGCTCGCGGACGTGGACGACCGTGTTCGGCGGGTCGTCCTCGCTCGGCGCGGCCTCTTCGTCGGCGCCGGTCTTGCGGCGACGGCGACGCCGACGGCGGCGGCTGCCGGGGCCCTCGTCCTCGGCCGACGCCTCGTCGGCGGTCTCGGCCTCGGCTTCGACCGCCTCGGCCTGCTCCTCGCCGTTCTCGTCGTCGCCGTTCTCGTCGCCGACGCCCTTGCCGCGACCGCGGCCACGGCGGCCACGACGGCGGCGGCGGCGGCCTTCGCCCTCGTCGCCGGCGTCGTCGGCGGCTGCGTGCTCGTCGGTGTCTTCCTCGGTCTCGTCGAGGTCCTCGTCCCGACTGACCGGGGCTTCCTTGACCACCGGGGTCGGCGGCAGGAACACCGCGGACGGCGGCGCGAACAGCGGCACCAGCGGCGCGACCTCGCGGGCCACCCGCACCGGTTCCTCGGTCTGCTCGTCCACCTCCCCGGTGACGATGTCGTCCCAGTTCAGGAGGCTCTCGGCGACCTTGAGCGCGAGATCGCGGCTCACGCTGGACTGCGCGCCCTTCACCGTCTCACCGAGGTCGGCGAGGGCGGCCACCACGTCCTTGCTGCTCGCGCCGAGCAGCTTGGCCAGCGCGTGCACCCGCAGCTTGGCGGGCAGGTCCGCCAGATCCGGGTGTCCGGGTGTGGCGTTACCCCCGCCGGCGGCGCCGGCAGGCTTTTCCGTGTTCGACAATGCAGCTCCTCCGCCCCCGGGCGCGTCCCAACCGACGCGGCCGCGCAGGGGCCTCTCTTGTCCACTCACCGCCGCGGCTGGCGGCGGGAATCCTTGCCTCGCGCTGTGGCGCGCACCCGTGGGGCACGCGGCACAGCAGGTCCTATAACACTTTCGACGACGCCGTCAGCGCCGCTCCGACACCACCCGGTCAGACCTCCGCCGCCCTGTCCAGGGCAAGCGGGTCGACCAGGCCGCCTTCATCGTCCAGCCGCCCCTGCGCCATCCGGGTCGCCTTCGCGGGGACCGGCGGAACCAGGTCGGCGACGACTCGGAGCGCACTCAGCACGTCGTCGGGCCTCACGGTAGGGGTTGTCTGCCGTACGACCGTCATGAGTATCCCACACGGCTGTGACAAATCTCGTGCATCGTGTCCGGCGTCGCTCGAATGCGCCTCGACCTCGGCCGACACGATCGCCGGCCGCACGTCCACGATCTTCTTCCCGTCCTTGGTCAGCCGCTCGACCTCGACGGATGCCGAGCCCATCAGCGCGGTCACGGCTTCGGTCAGCTCTTCGGGCGACACGCCGGGCAGCTCGACCCGCCACGCGCTGGCCTCGATCCGCTCGGGCAGCGTGCCGCCGGCGGACTGGACGACCTCCAGCACGTCCAACCCGGGCGGCAGCACGGCGTCCAAGGCGGTCCGCAGCGCCTCCGGGTCGACCTGGTCGACGACGGACACCTCGACGTACTCGGCCTCGCTCGCCACGCCCGTGGGCGCCGCGCCGACCCATGACACCTTCGGGTGAGGGCTGAAGCCCTGGGAATAGGCCATGGGGACGCCTGCCCGACGCAGCGCGCGCTCGAACGTGCGCGCGATGTCACGGTGTGACGTGAACCGCAGCCGACCGCGTTTGGCGTAGCGCAGTCGGAGCTTCTGCACAGGTGCGGCCGACGGGTTGGGCTGCTGCTGGCGGCTCAGTGCTACTCCCCTTGGGTGCCGGGTGGCCCGCGACGGGGTGAGCACCCCGACGGTCCACGCTCCTACTCCACGAGGACGGTACCTTGGACCTGTTCGGCACCGTTGCGCTTGTCTGCTCCGCCCGGTCTGGCTACGGTCCGGCACCAGCACTCCGATCGACGGTTCGCCCTGACGTCGGCTCGACGGCTCCCCCGTCACCGGTCCAGCCTGGAGGTCCCCCGTGCCTCTGCACCGCCGCGCCCAAGCGGTCGCGGTCAGCGCGGCGCTGCTCGCGTCCGGCTGCTTCTCGGTGACCGCGGCCGCGGCCGAGCCCGAGACGCGGGCCGCCGCGGTCGACTGCGTCCAGCCCGGTCCGACGCTGCGCTACCTGGTCGTGTTCGCCCCCGGCACCAGCGCGCCGCTGGCCGACGCCCAGATCACCGCCGCGTGCGGCACGACCGCCCACTACTACCCGCAGATCGCGGTGGCCGTGGCCGTCTCGCCGGACCCCCGGTTCGGGCGGCACATCGGCCCCGACCGGGCGTACAGCGCGCAGGCCGACGGCCTGTCGAAGCGCAACGGCGCACCCGCCAGGCAGAAGAAGAAGGACGACGAGACGGCCGGAGCGCGCGCCGCGGGCGGCACGGCGGACCGCACGGCCGAGCAGTGGGACATGGACCTGATCCGGGCGGCCGAGGCGCACGCGGTGAGCACGGGCAGCCGGGACGTGGTGGTGGGCGTGCTCGACTCGGGCATCGACCCGACGCACCCCGACCTGGTCGGCGCGCTGGACCCGGCGCTGTCCGCCGGCTGCACGACCGGCGTGGCGGACCCGTCACCCGCCGCGTGGGCGCCGACGACGTCCGGGCACGGCACGCACGTCGCGGGCACGGTCGCGGCGGCCGACGACGGCCTCGGCACGACGGGGGTGGCGCCGGGCGTGCGGATCGCATCGGTGAAGGTCGTGGACGACGCCGGGTTCATCTACCCCGAGTACGCGGTGTGCGGGTTCATGTGGGCCGCCGAACGGGGCATGACCATCACCAACAACAGCTACTTCATCGACCCGTGGGTGTTCACCTGCCAGGACGAGCAGGGCCAGTCCGTGGTCTACGAGGCGGTGCGGCGGGCGGTGGACCACGCGTCCGGCCGCGGCGTGCTGACGGTGGCGGCGGCGGGCAACGCGGCGGCCGACCTGACCAAGCCGGGCCGGGACGTCCTGAGCCCGACCAACGCCGCGCCGGAGGACGTCAAGCCGCGGCCGGTGGACAACACGTGCCTGGTGCTGCCGGCGCAGCTGCGCAACGTGGTGGCGGTGTCGTCGGTGGGCGCGGACAAGGTGAAGGCCGGGTACAGCTCCTACGGGCTCGGCGCGGTGGACGTGACCGCGCCCGGCGGCGACCGCAGGCAGGCGCCGGACGACGGGCAGGGCGGGTGCGTGCTGTCGACCGTGCCGGCCGCCGGGTACGACTACTCGTGCGGCACGTCGATGGCCGCGCCGCACGTGTCCGGGGTGGCGGCGCTCCTCGCGTCCTCGCACCCCGGCGCCACCCCGCTGGACCTGTCGAAGATGCTCAACGCGCAGGCGGAGACGGTGCCGTGCCCGCCGGACTACGACCTCAACGGCACGGGCGTGCAGGACGCGTTCTGCACGGGCCACTCGGAGTACAACGGCTTCTACGGCCACGGCATGGTCGACGCGCTCGCCGCCGTGCGGGAGTAGGTCAGGCGGAGTACTGGTCCTGGTGGCGGCGCAACGCGCCGGCCAGGTCCGCGCGACCGGCGATGCCGAGCTTGCGGTAGGCGCCGGACAGGTGCAGCTCGACCGTCCGACGGGTGAGGAACAGGGCTTCGGCGATCTGCCGGTTGGTCAGGCCCTGCGCGGCCATGCCGGCGACGCGGGTCTCCTGCTTCGTCAGCCCGTGCGCGGTGCCGTGCGCGGTGGCCGGCTCGCACGCGCGCAGCTCCGCCGCGGCACGGCGGATCAGCGGCTTGGACTCGCACCGGGCGCTGAGCTCGACGGCCAGCCGCAGGTGCGGGATGGCGCGTTCGGCCTGGCCGCGGCGGCGCAGTCGGGCGCCCAGTTCGAGCAACGCCTCGGCGTGCAGCAGCCGGGCGACCGATCCTGTCAGGTAGTCCACCGCCTTGAGCAACGCCCGGGTGGCGGCTTCGTCGTCGGTGGTGAGCCCGACCGAGACCAGCGCGGCGCCCATGGCCCGGGGCGTGCCCCAGCGCTTGGCGCGGGCGAGGTCCTCGGCGGCCAGCCGGGCGGCGGCCTCACGTCGTCCCAGCGCCAGGTGCGCCCGCACGGCCGAGGACCGCCACGGCAGGACCGCCGGACTGTCTACTTTGGACGCGGTGAGCCTCCGGCCGCACTCGAGCAGGTCCGCGAGCGCCCCGGCCGGGTCGTCGGTGGCGAGCTTGAGCCTGCCCCGCGCGAACAGCGTCACGTTGTGCTGGAACAGCTCGGGCAGCTCGTCGGCGAAACCGTGGCGCGCCAGCAGGTCCCGGGCCTCGTCGAACCGGCCGAGGTCGACCAGCACCTCCGCCAGCCTGGCCGCGCACAGGATCGCCATGGGGCACACCGCGACCGCGCCCAGCTCGTCGAACAGCCGCAGCTGCCACTTGAGGAACGTCTTGGCGCGCACCAGGTCACCGCGGGCGAGGAAGTCCATGCCGTGCGCCATCGACACGACGGTGCCCTTGCGCAGGTGGTAGTCGTGCGGCTCGGCCTCGCTGCCGATCATGCGGCGGAACCGCTCGGACAGGTCGGGCGCGTCGGCCATGAAGCACGTGCTGACGGTGAACACGAACGGCTGGACGAACACGTCGACCCGGTCGCCTGCCAACGCCTCGGCCGCGTGCCGGACGGCGTCCTCGGCCGACTCGCCGCGCAACGCGTGCCCGAGCGACAGCAACGCGGAGTGGACCTGCCGCAGCCTCGGCGAGCGCGGCACCTCCGATTCCAGCTCGTCGGTGAACGTGCTGGCGCGCAACGCGAGGCCGACGTTGTTGCCCGCGCTGGCCAGGTAGGCGAGGACCCGCAGCTCCCACGACTCGTCGTGCTCCTGCGACGTGAGGCGGGACACCAGTTGCAGGCCGATGGACACCGCCAGCCGGGCTTCCGGTCCGCTGCACAGCCGCAGCAGCATGGTGACGGCCTGCCCGGCGGCGGAGCGGGCGTCGTCGGCGTGCGCCAGCGCGTCCCGGAGCCGGTCCATGCCCGCGGCCGGGTCGACCAGGAACGTGATGTGCACGAGTTCGAGCTGCACGGCGAGCCGTTCGTCGGAGGACAGGCGTTCCTCCAGCGCTCGCTCCAGGTAGTCCTGCGCGGCGTCCAGGCGGTCGTCGTAGGTCGCCTCCCGTGCCGCGCGGCGCAGGATCTCCACACCCCACGGGAGCGGCACAGCGCGCGCTCCGCGCAGGTGTTCGGCGATCCGCCGATCGGGCGCGCCCTCGTCCCTCAGCAGCACGGCGGCGCGCGCGTGGTCGGCGGCCCTGGTGGCGACCGGCAGATCGGCCAGCACGGCGTTGCGCAGGTACGCGTGGGCGAAGCCGAGGACGTGGTCGTCGCGGAACACGCACAGCCGCACCAGGCCGTCGATGAGCCGCAGCGCGCGCCGGGGTTCGACGTCCGCCATCGCGGCCAGCCGGCCCACGGTCGCGTCCTCCCCCAGCACGGCCGCCGCGCGCACCACCTCCGACGCGCCCTCGTAACGACCCAGCCGCACCCGCAGCGCCGCGCCGATCTTCGCCGAGCCGAGCGCGTGCACGTCGGCCGCCGTGGCGCCGGGCCGCAACTGCCCGGCCAACGCCCGCAGCAGCTTGGGGTTGCCCCTGGTCACCTCGCGGCAGGCCGCCGCGGGCGCGTCACCGACCAGCGCGGCGACCGCCGGCACGTCCAGGCCGGTCAGCTCGACGTGCTCGTGGTGCGCGGCCACCAGTTCGGGCAGCGTCACCTCGCCGACCGGCGACTGGCCCGTGGTGGCGGCCAGCAGGACCGCCAACGGCCGGTCGGCGACCCGGCGCAGCACGAACGCCAGGCAGCGCAGGGACCAGCTGTCGGACAGGTCGACGTCGTCCACGGCCAGCAGCAGCGGCCCGCGGCCGAGCGCGGCCAGGACCACGCGGTGGAACCAGTCCAGCGGCTCGGCCGGGCCGTCGTGCAGGCCCTGCGCCAGCCTGGTGATCACGCCGCCGCGCAGGTCGCTCTCCAGCCGTGCCCCGGTCGCGGTCGCCACCGTGAAGCCGAGGTCGCGCGCGTCGTCGGCGATGGCGCGCAGCAGGGCCGACTTGCCGATGCCGATCTCACCGGTGACCAGCAGGCTCGTGGTCCGGCCGGCGAGCACGTCCCGCAGCGCCGAGCGGGCGGCGCGCAGTTCGCGGTCCCGGCCGGGCACGGTCGGGTTCGATGCCGTCACCGGAGAGCTCCGATCTGCTGCGGCGCAGCCGGGGCGGTGGATCGCCGACCACCACGGTAGGACGCCTGTCCAGTCCCTTCGGTACCGAAGGATCGCGATGGCGGTCGCGGAATTTCCTTCGGTGCCCTCCGTAGAGACGCGACGCCGGACGTCGAGAAGAATCGAGTCCCAACTTCCCGCGAGCCGATTCGGCGGCCTCGCGAAGAATGCGCGCGCCGTGCTCGTCGAATTTCTTCCGGTCGACCGGTGACGACCTTTCTCAGTGCCACTCCCGCAACGCCCGGCGGAGGATCTTCATCGCGGTGTAGACCCGCGACTTCACGGTGCCCTCCGGTATGCCGAGCACCACCGCCGCCTCACGCACCGTGCGACCGCGCACGTAGGTCTCGTAGATCGCGGCGCGGTGCTCCTCGCCCAGCCTGCCGATCACGTCGTTGAGCACCATGACGGACAGCCGCTGCTCGGTCTGATCCGGCACCTCGACGGTGTCCGGGCTGGTCAGCTCCACCTCGCGGGGTCTGGCCCGCCTCGTGCGCCACCCGTCGATGACGATCCTCCCGGCCACGGTGAGCAGCCAGCCGCGCAGCATCCGCGGGTCGCGGACCAGCGTCTCGGCGTTCTGCCACGCACGGATCAACGTCTCCTGGACCACGTCCTCGGCCCACTGCCGATCACGGTTGGTCAGGCCGAGCACGTGGGCGTACAACCCACCTTTGAACTGCTCGTACAGCGTGGTGACGAGTTCTTCACCGGACCGCTCGCCACCCATTCCGACACTGCCCGCTGAATTCATGGGCAATCGACCTCCCGGAGTTCACGCGCGGCGGGGCGAATGAGACTTCCGCGAAGGTACTACAACTCGGGATCACCGCCGGAGTCACCGGAGATCTATCATGTGATGTAGATCACATGTCTTGATTGAACCTTCAGTGAACCGTCGCACCCGACGTTCGTAGTTCCTCTTCAGAGGGTGTACCACGCCATTAACAGGGGGTGTGCACGTGGTGCTCGCGGTCTCGGGACACGACGTCGGGGTGTGGGAGGTCGCCGCGCTGTCCGGTCGGCTGGCGTACGTGGCGATGTGCCTGGCCGCGTGCTGGGGCGTGCTCACCGCCACCGGCTGGGTCCGCCGGATCACCGGCCGGGCCGCGTTGCGCGCCACGCACCAGGTGCTGGCGACGTTCGCGGTGGTCCTGGCCGTGTCGCACGCGGTGTCGTTCCTGTTGCTGGACAACGGCTCCCTGGCGGCCTACCAGCTGCTCGTGCCGCTCGTCGGCGGCGGCGAGGTGCGGCACGCGCTCGGCGTGGTCGGGCTGGAGCTCATGCTGGCCGCGTCGGTGACGGCCGCGTTGCAGCGCACGGTGTTCTACCGCGACTGGCTGCGCGTGCACCGGCTCGCGTACGTGGGCGTGTGGCTCGGCGCGATGCACGCGTGGCTGGGAGCTTCGGCGAGCGGGCACGTCGCCGTGGTGTGGCTGGGTGGCATAACCGTGCTGATGCCCGCGGTCACGCTGACCGTGCTGCGGTTCCTGCCGCCGCGGGTGCTGGTGCGGATCGGTGTGGTCGAGGCCGATCCGCCGCCACCGCCACCGCCACCGGTCCGGGACGAGCCCGCCGGTGTCCGGGTCGCGGTCGACCACGGGCGGTGCCGGCACTACGCGTTGTGCCAGGCGCAGGCGCCGGGCGTGTTCCGGGTGCTGGACGACGGGCGGCTGCGCTACGCGCGCAACCCGGACGCCGACCAGGCGCCGCAGGTGCGTGCGGCGGCGCGCGTGTGCCCGATGCGCGCGATCCGGGTCGACGCAGCCGAAGCCCACCCGTGAACTGCCTGCCCGTGAGCCGTCGACCCCAGGCCGTCAGCTCCGGGCCGTCAGCTCCGGGTTGCGCACCGGGGAGCCCTTGCCCACCGGCGAGATCGGCAGGAGCGTCCGCCCCGTCGGCCCGACCTCGATGTCGGTGCCCATCGCCGGGCACACGCCGCAGTCGAAGCACGGCGTCCAGCGGCAGTCGTCCTGCTCGCGCTCGTCCAGCGCGTCCTGCCAGTCCGCCCAGAGCCATTCCTTGTCCAGGCCCGAGTCCAGGTGGTCCCAGGGCAGGACTTCCAGCTCCTCGCGCTCACGCGTGGTGAACCAGGCCAGGTCCACGCCCAACGGCGGCAGCTCGGCCTCGGCCGCCGCGACCCAGCGGTCGTAGGAGAAGTGCTCGGACCAGCCGTCAAACCGGCCGCCCTCGCGCCACACCCGTTCGATCACCAGGCCGATGCGCCGGTCGCCGCGCGAGAGCAGCCCTTCGATCAGCGACGGCTTGCCGTCGTGGTAGCGCATGCCGATGTTGCGGCCGAGCGAGCGGTCGGAGTTCACCGCCTCGCGCAGCAGGCGCAGCCTGTTGTCCACGGTCTCCGGGTCGCACTGCGCGGCCCACTGGAACGGCGTGTGCGGCTTGGGCACGAACCCGCCAATGGAGATCGTGCAGCGGACGTCCTTGCGGCCGGACACCTCACGGCCCGCGCGGATGACGTTCTTGGCCATCTCGGCGATCTGGACCACGTCGTCGTCGGTCTCGGTGGGCAGACCGCACATGAAGTACAGCTTCACCTGCCGCCAGCCCGCGCCGAACGCCGCGCTGACCGTGCGGATCAGGTCCTCCTCCGACACCATCTTGTTGATCACGCGGCGGAGGCGTTCGCTGCCGCCCTCGGGCGCGAACGTCAGGCCCGAGCGGCGGCCGTTGCGGGACAGCTCGTTGGCCAGGTCGATGTTGAACGCGTCCACCCGGGTCGACGGCAGCGACAGGCTGGTGTTCGTGCCCTCGTAGCGGTCGGCGAGGCCCTTGGTGATCTCGGCGATCTCCGAGTGGTCCGCGCTGGACAGCGACAGCAGGCCGACCTCCTCGAACCCGGTCGCCTCCAGGCCGCGCTGCACCATCGCGCCGATGCCCTCGATCGACCGCTCGCGCACCGGGCGGGTGATCATGCCCGCCTGGCAGAACCGGCAGCCGCGCGTGCAGCCGCGGAAGATCTCCACGCTCATCCGCTCGTGCACGCTCTCCGCGAGCGGCACCAGCGGCTGCTTCGGGTACGGCCACGCGTCGAGGTCCATCGTGGTCCGCTTGAACACCCGGTACGGCACGCGTTCGCGGTTGGGCACCACGCGCTGGATGCGGCCGTCGGGCAGGTACTCGACGTCGTAGAACCGGGGCACGTACACGCCGCCGGTCTCGGCGAGCCTGGTCAGGATCTCGTCCCGACCGCCGGGACGGCCCTCGGCCTTCCACGCGCGGACGATGTCGGTGATCTCCAGGACGGCTTCCTCGCCGTCGCCGAGCACCGCCGCGTCGACGAACGGCGAGATCGGCTCCGGGTTGAACGCCGCGTGCCCGCCCGCCACCACGATGGGGTGGTCCTCGGTGCGGTCGGCGGCGTGGATCGGGATGCCGGCCAGGTCGAGCGCGTTGAGCAGGTTCGTGTAGCCCAGCTCGGTCGCGAAGCTCACCCCGAGCAGGTCGAACGCGCCGACCGGCCGGTGCCCGTCGACGGTGAACTGCGGCACGCCGTGCTCGCGCATCAGCTTCTCGAGGTCGGGCCACACCGCGTAGGTCCGCTCGGCCAGCACGTCCGGCTGCTCGTTGAGGACCTCGTACAGGATCATGACGCCCTGGTTGGGCAGCCCCACCTCGTAGGCGTCCGGGTACATCAACGCCCACCGCACCGCGGCGGCGTCCCAGTCCTTCACGGTGGCGTTGAGTTCCCCGCCGACGTACTGCACCGGCTTGGACACCCTCGGCAGCAGGGGTTCCAGGGCGGGGAAGACCGACTCGACACTCACGCCGACCAGGGTAACGGCAGTGCCCGCACGCGTCAGAACAGCGGTCCGGTGATGGTGAGGCCCAGCTCGGACCCCGGGCCCGCGTACAGGCCGAAGAACATCAACGCGCCGCCCGCGAGGGCCACGTCCTTGTTGAACTGGATCATCTCGACCTGCTTGGTCTGCGGGTCGGTCTCCTTCCAGAAGTTGTGCATGAGGAACGCCGTCGGCAGCAGGAACAGCACCAGCAGCAGCGCGCCGAGATCCGCCCACACGCCCAGGAGCAGCATCAACCCGGCGACGACCATGAGCACGCCGCTGCCGAACGTGGCGGCTTTCGCCGACGGGACGCCCTTGGACGCGGCGTAGCCGGCCATGGCTTCGGTCTGCGTGAGGTGGCCCATCGCGGAGCCGAAGAACAGGAAGACGAACAGGATCCGGCCGATGAGTGCGATGACGTCCATGACGACCTCCGGTACTCGGGGTTCGTCCAGTGTTCAACCAGGTCAGGTCAGCAGCAACTTGCCGAGCCTGCGTGCGGCGACGACCACCCCCACGACCACCATCACCGCGAAGTACGCGACGTGCGTCAACGCGCCCCAGCCGACATAACCCGTGGTCAGGGCCCTCATCAGCTCGATCGCGTGGTAGAGCGGTGTCCACTGGACCACGGTCTGCAACCACCCCGGGTAGACCGACAGCGGGTAGAACGTGGTCGAGAACAGGAACAGCGGCATCACGGCCAGCTGCACGAGGTCGAAGTCCTGCCACGAGCGCAGGTAGGTCGCCGCCGCCATGCCGACCGCCGCGAACGCCAGCGCGACCAGCAGGCACGCGGGCAGCGCCAGCAGCGCCCACGGCGAGCCGATGAGCCCGAACCCGAGCATGACCACGATGAAGCCGGCCGAGTACAGGCCGCCGCGGATGAGGCACCAGGCCGCCTCGCCGAGGGCGATGTCGACCGGGCCGAGCGGGGTGGCCAGCACGGCGTCGTAGGTCTTGGCGTACTTGAACTTGAAGAACAGGTTGAACGTCGCCTCGAACACCGCGCCGTTCATCGCCGAGGCGGCCAGCAGGGCGGGCGCGACGAACACGGCGTACGGCATCGGCCCGCCGGGGCCGTCGACCGTGGTGACCAGCTGGCCCAGGCCGTAGCCGAGGGAGAACAGGAAGAACAGCGGCTCGAAGAAGCCGGAGATCACCGACATCCAGCCACGCCTGCTGACCAGGTACGAGCGTTCGACCAGGACGTGCGCGCGGCCCGCGTACAGGCCGGGCGGCACGACCCGCAGCAGCAGGCCCGCGCCGGTGCGCGGCGTGACCGGCCGGCTGGGCTCGACCAGGTCGGTCGTGGAGGTCTCGTTGGTCATACGGCCAGCCTCCGGTGGAAGTAGCGGCGGCCCAGGACGACGCCGAGCGCGAGCAGGGCCGACAGGTAGGCGACGTGGCCCAGGGCGGGCAGCAGGCGCAGGGTGCCGAACGTCGCGCCGCGGGCCAGCTCGATGCCGTGCCAGACCGGGGTGAGCCAGGCCAGCGGGTGCACCCAGCCGGGCAGTTGGGCCAGTGGGAAGAACGCGCCGGTGAACAGGGTCATCGGCAGCAGCAGGAAGCGGAAGATCGCGTTGAACGAGTCCGGTTTCTCCCTGGTGGCGGAGTAGGCGACCACGGGCGCGCTGAACGCCATGCCCGCCAGCGTGGCGAACGGCACGGCCAGCACCGCCGACGGGCTGGTGATCGCGCCCAGGGCCACGGCGATGCCCAGGAACACGGCGGTGCCCGCCGCCAGGCGCAGCGCGATCCACAGCAGCTGGCCGTTGAGCACCTGCGCGGGCGTGACCGGGGTGGACACCGTCGCCAGGTACGTGCGCTGCCACTTGAACGCCGAGAAGACCACCCAGGTGGACTCGAACATGGCGTTCTGCACGGCGGTGACGACCAGCAGGGCGGGCGCGAGGAACACCAGGTACGGGTAGCCGCCGGTGGCCGCGCCCTCCCGCACCTGCGAGCCGAAACCGATGCCCATGGCCAGCAGGAACAGCACGGGCTGCAAGAAGTTCGAGATCACCGTGGCCCGCCAGTTGCGGCGGTACCAGGTCCAGTGGTGCTCCACCGCGATCAGCGCGGCGCGCCACGAGCCGACGACGTGCGCGCTCATCTCAGTCCACCAACGTCCGGCCGGTCAGGCGCAGGAACACGTCCTCCAACGTGCTGCGGCGCACCAGGCTGGACACCGGCCGCACGCCCCGCGCGTGGACCGCGGCCAGCGCCGCGTCGCCGTCGGGGGTGTAGAGCAGGACCCGGTCGGGCAGCACCTCGACCCGTTCGGCCAGGTCACGCACCTCGTCGGCGCTCTGCTCGCCCGGCGGGAAGCGCAGCTCGAGCACCTCCTTGGTCGAGTAGCGGCGGATCAGCTCGGACGGCGAGCCCTCGGCCGCGATCCGACCGCCGTCCATCACCACCAGCCGGTCGCACAGCTGCTCGGCCTCGTCCATGTAGTGCGTGGTGATGATCAGCGTGACGCCGGACTGCTTGAGCCGGAACAGCCGGTCCCACAGCAGGTGGCGCGCCTGCGGGTCCAGGCCCGTGGTCGGCTCGTCGAGCAGCAGCAGGTCGGGGTCGTTGACCAGGGAGCGGGCGATGGTGAGCCGCCGCTTCATGCCGCCCGACAGCGGCTCCACCTCGGCGTCGGCGCGGTCGGTGAGCTGGGCGAAGTCCATCAGCTCGACGGCGCGCTCGCGCACCGCGGCCCGGGACAGGCCGAAGTAGCGGCCGTAGACCTGGAGGTTCTGCCGGACGGTGAGCTCGGTGTCGAGGTTGTCCTGCTGCGGCACGACGCCGATGCGGGCGCGGATCCTCGGGCCGTCGGTGTCCGGGTCCAGGCCCAGCACCCGCAGGTCGCCACCGGTGCGGGGTGACACGCACGACACCATCCGCATGGTCGAGGACTTGCCCGCGCCGTTGGGGCCGAGGAAGCCGAACGCCTCGCCCTTGCTCACCTCGACGTCGATGCCCCGGACGGCTTCGAAGGAGCCGAAGTGCTTGGTCAGGCCGTTGGCGTGGACGAGGGTGGGGGTCACGTTCGTCACGTTAGCGGCGGGGTCCGACATTCTCGGAACCGTTTTAGGGTGGCGCCGTGGACATCGAGCTGAGTTGGCCGGTGGCGGCCGACGAACGACTTCGGTCCGAGGTGCACGAGGTGCTGCACGCCGTGGTGGCCGCCGGTGGCGCCATCGGCTGGCGCGAACCGCCGGGGCGCGCGGAGACCGACGCGTGGCTGGACAGCGTGCTCGCGTCGCCTTCCGACGGTGCGCTCGTCGTGGCGCGGGTGGACGGCGTGCTGCGCGGCACGGCGACGTGGCGGCGGTCCGAGAGCGAGGTGTTCGAGCACATGGCCGAGGTGCGGCGGGTCACCGCGCACCCGGCGGCACGTGGGCTCGGGCTGGGCGCGCGGCTCCTGGGCGCGGTCGTCGAGCACGCGCGTGCGGCGGGGTTGGAGATGCTGACGCTCGGCGTGCGCGGGAACAACCACGGCGCGATCCAGCTGTACGAGAGCCTGGGCTTCCGCGAGTGGGGCCGCCTGCCGAACGTGATCGCGGTGGGGGACTTCCGGTTCGACGACGTGCGCATGTACTTGCCGCTGGGCCACCGCGAGGGCGTCGTGCTGCACGGCTCGGCCGCGGGTGGTCTCGGCTCGTCACCGGTGCGTGCCGCGGTCGGCGGTTAGTCCCGACACACCGACGGCCCGGACACCGCTGGGGCGTCCGGGCCGTCGGCACGGGTCAGCTCAGAGGTTCGGGAACCAGAGCTTGATCTCGCGCTCGGCCGACTCCGGCGAGTCCGAGCCGTGGACCAGGTTGAACTGGACCTCCAGGCCGAAGTCGCCGCGGATCGTGCCGGGGGTGGCCTTCTCGACCGGGTCGGTGCCGCCGGCCAGCTGGCGGAACGCCGCGATCGCCCGCGTGCCCTCCACCACCATGGCGACCAGCGGGCCGCCGGTGATGAACTCGACCAGGTCGGCGAAGAACGGCTTGCCGTCGTGCTCGGCGTAGTGCTGCTCGGCGGTCGCGCGGTCCACGGTGCGCAGTTCCAGCGCGGCCAGGTGCAGGCCCTTGCGCTCGATGCGGGAGATGACCTCGCCGACCAGGCCGCGGCTGACGCCGTCGGGCTTGACCAGGACCAGGGTGCGCTCGCTCACGGCGGTCGGTACTCCTTCGTGCGGGATTGTGCAACTCGGTCAAGGGTAGCCGGAGCTGCGATAGTGCCGGTCGTGGCCACCGACAAGCCCCACCTGGGCACCGCCCTCACCGGAGCCGCCGTGCTGTTCGTGCTGCTGCGGCTGCTCGCGGTGTCGCACCACGACCGTCGGGCTGTCAGCTCTGGTGGATCAGCCGGTCCGGCGCCGACCCGGTGCTGAGCCAGGTCCTGGCCAGCTTGGTGGCCGCGGCGCGGAACACGCCATCGCGGTTGCCGTCGTCGGGCGAGATCACCTCCGACCGCTTGTCCAGCACGAGGTAGCGGTCCGCGCCGCCGTCGGTGTGGAACCGGTAGCGCGCCTCGGCTTCGGTTTCGCTTTCCTTGTCCAGGTACACGAGCATCGCCAACGCGATCACCTCCAAGGCCTGCTGTAGTCCTCATCGGACGCGGGTGGGATCCGGGTCTCCCACCGCGACACTTCGTTGGCCGCCGCGTGAGCGTCCTTGTACGAGGCGTTCGGGTTCTGCTGCCAGTATCGCGCCTCGGCGAGCTCGTGTTCGAGCAGGGCGATGTCCGATGGTTGCGCCCGCCCTGATCGCAACCTCAGCCACGCCTCCGCCATGTCGGGGTTGGGGTCGAAGCGAGCCATCACCGTGCCGCCGTCGACGCCTTCCAACGGGTGCAGGTCCTCGAACACGTGGTTCTTGATCTGCTCGATCTCGGCACGGTCGATGCGGTCGTAGGCGCGCAGGGACCCGTCGTCCACCGGTCGCGCGCCGCGATGCCCGAGCGGACGCTGGTCAAGGCTTACCCGCGGGGCTGCTACTGCCCCTCCGGCAAGTACCGCGGGTGGTGCGTGCCCGATTGCGGCGCGGACGAGATCGCGCCGTGGATGCGCCTCTACGACGGCATCCACGCTTCCCGGTTCACCGATCGGCGCAGCCACCGGTGACGGTTCGGCGGTGAGGTGCTCGGCGCACGGGGCCCGCGCGCCGAGCACCTCGCCGGACTAGCGGGTCAGGATGGTCACCGAGCGCGCGGGCACGGTGATCGAACCGTTGGCGATGGTGGCCTTGTCGGTGGCCAGGGGGTGGTTCTGCCAGTTGCCCGGCACGGAGAGGGACTTCGTGGTCGGGTAGGGGTTGATGATCACCAGGAGGCCGTTCAGGGACGGGTCGGTGTCCGGGCCCGCGGTGTCGTCCAAGAGCGCCGCGACGATGCCCGGGTCGGCGGTCGGGAACGACAGCTTCTGCTGCACGAGTGCCGAGTCGTTCAAGGTGAACAGCGGCGAAGACTTGCGGATGCGGAGGAGTTCCAGGGTGTTGTCCACCGCCGCACGCATGTCATCCGAAGACGGCTTCAGCGCGGTGTCGGCCAGGAGCGGGGCGGCGTAGGGCCACTTGTCCTCGTTGTCCGCGGCCGGTGGGAGGCCGCGGCCGAAGCCGTTGTCCCGCAACGACGGGTCGTAGCGGTTGAACCAGTCGCCGGAGTCGTAGCTGTTGCGGTCCAACGACTTGGAACGCAGGAACTCCGCGCCGGCGTGCATGAACGGTTGGCCTTGGCCCAGCAGGACCGGGGCGAGGGCCACCTTCTGCATCCGCACGCGGTCGGCCATGGACGTGCCCGCGGGCAGCTTGAACGCCTGCGAGTCGAACAACGTCTCGTTGTCGTGCGCGTCCACGTACGTGATCACGTCGGCCGGCGCGCCGGTGTACCCGGCGGGTGAGCCGTTGTACGTCACATCACGCCCCGAGACCACCCCACCACCAGTGGACTGGAACCGGTAGGACGCCATGTTGCCCGCCATGCCCAGCTTCACCAGGTCGGTGTAGTTGGCCAGCCGCGCGGTCACGTCGCCGTTGGCCGGGGAACCGTTCGGGTCGCCCGCGAGCCCGGACGCCAGCCCCTGCACGCGCGGGTCGGCGTCGAACGGCCCGCCGCCGCGCACCGCGTCGCGCAGCCGGTCGCTGAACGTGCCGATGCCCGTCCCGGCCAGGTTCGCCTGCGTGGCCTGCTCGAACCGGGCGTTGCCGGCGACCTCGCCGAAGTCCCAGCCCTCGCCGTAGATCCGGATCTTGCGCCCGTCCACGCCGTCGCGCTCGACGGTCAACGCGTCCAGCGCCGCCCGCACGGCCAGGACGTTCGCCTTCGGGTGGTGCCCCATCAGGTCGAACCGGAACCCGTCCACCTTGTACAGCCGGGCCCAGCGCACGACCGAGTCCACGACGAGCTTGCCCATCATGGCGTTCTCGGTCGCGGTGTTGGCGCAGCACGTCGAATTGGCCACGGCGCCGTCGAGGTCAAGCCGCTGGTAGTACCCCGGCACCACCTTGTCCAGCACGGACGTCGGCGCGTCACCGGCGGCGGCCGTGTGGTTGTAGACCACGTCCACCACCACGCGGTTCCCGTTGTCGTGCAACGACTTCACCATCTCGCGGTACTGCTTGGAGCGCGCCCACCCGGTCTGCGCGTCGTCCGTGGCGTAAGAGCCCTCGGGCACGTCGTAGTGGTACGGGTCGTAGCCCCAGTTGAAGCCGTCCTTCGCAGCGACACCGGCCAGGCACGCCTGCTGCTGCGGCGAGTCCGCGGGCAACGACGCCAGGTCGCACGCCGGCCGCTGCTGGTCCGAGCGCTTCTCCGGGATGGTGGCGATGTCGAACGTCGGCAGCAGGTGCACGGTGTCCAGCCCCGCCGCCGCCAGCTCGCGCAGGTGCGCCATGCCGATCGACGACGAGTGCGTGAACGCCTTGTACGTGCCGCGGTCGGACTCCGGGACGGACGTGTCGCCGATCGAGAAGTCCCGCACGTGCAGCTCGGTGATGCCGTGCTCGGTCGGGTCGCCGTCCAGGCCGCGGGCCACGTGCCCGGCCCAGTCGGCGGGCATGGTGCGCGCGTCGCCGAGGTCGGCGAACTGCGAGTGCGTCGAGTTCACCGCCAACGCCACCGAGTACGGGTCGGTCACGGTCACCGTGCGCCCGGCGACGGTCACCTCGAACAGGTAGAACTTGTCCCGCCACGCGCCGGACGCCGACCACGAGCCGGACGCGTCGTCCCGCGCCAGGTCCACAGTCGTCGCCGGGCCACCGGGCTGGTCGGAGACCCGGAGCTTCACGGAGGACGCCGTGGGCGCCCACAACCGCGCGGTCACGCGGTCGCCGTCGAACGTCGGCCCGTAGGTCAGCGCGGACGCGGCGGCGGCGAACCGGTCGTCCAGCACGCCGGCGATCTGCACGCCCGTGCGGTGCCGCAGGCCGCCGTTCGAGTCGACGTGCACGGCGGACAGCTTGCCGCGCAACGCCTCGTCCAGCCGCTCGCCGTCGCGCACCCGGAACACCGGTTTGCCCCGCAGGTGCGGGAACTTCGCGGGCACGGCGTCCGACGACGGCTCCAGCCGCAGCACCTTGCCGTCGTGCTCCAGCCGGTAGCCGTCCGACGGCACCACGGGCACGTCCCACACGACCAGGTCCTTCGACACCCAGATCGCCTTGGCCTTGGTCAGGTCGTCGTCCACGCCCTCGCCACCGGACGGCGGCAGCACGTAGGAGATGGACCCGTCCGCCTTGGTGGAGCCGGAGACGTACCAGACCTCGTACCCGGTGCCCGTGACGTCGAGGAACTGGTCCGGTCCCGGGTCCTTGGCGTCACCGCGGTGGATGATGTTGTTCAGCCCGGCCGCGCCCGGTTCCAGCGCGACGGACCAGTACACGCCGAACCCGTCGGTCCCGTCCGGCACGCGGGACTGGTTCCAGCCCGGGCTCGGCTCCAGCGATCCCGTCCAGTGGTAGAGAGTCCAGTCGGTGTAGTCGCCGTCAGGCCGGTTGTAGTGGATCACCGCGCGGTTCTGGGCGGCGGCCAGGCTCGCGTGGACCTTGTCGCCGTTCACCCACGCACGTCCCGCCGTGCGACCGGTCGCCTCGACCGTGCCGCCGCGGACCACGGAGAAGTCGACGGGCGCCGTCGCCGGCACGGTCGCCACTCCCCCGCTGAACGGGTAGTCGACACCGCCCGCGCGCACCACGAGCCCCGCCGCGTCACCGGTGTGCGTGATGACGGCCTGGCCGGTCGCGGCGACCTCGCTGGCGTGCACGGCGGCCTGGCCCTGCTCGAGCCACACCTGCGGGGTCGCGCTCGGGTCGATGAACCGGTCGCCGTCGGTGTCCTTCTCGTCGCCGCGGTGGGCGATGACGCCGACCGACCGCGCGCCCGGCTTGAGCTTGACCCACGCGAACCGGCCGTAGGGCGTCTCGCCCGCGAACGGCAGCGGCGCGTCCCACGTCGGCGCGTTCTCGACGTCGCCCCACGCGTGCAGGCCCCACCCGTCGTAGTCGCCGGCCGGGCGGTTGTAGTGCACCACCAGCCAGTCGGACGTCACGGCGGTCGGCGGCTCGACCGCGGGCGCGGCCACCAGGCCGACCTTCGCGCCGTCCGCGCCCAACGCGCCCTTGGCGTCCTTGGCGACCACGCGCAGCTCGACGTCCTTGCCCACGGCCGCGCCCGGCAGCGCCGCCAGGTCGGCGAACACCCGGTACGGCGCGGCGTCGTCGGTGCCGAGCACCTGCCAGTCGCGCTCGCCCTCGACCCGTGCGGCGAACGTGGCCTGCGCGTACGGCGAGGTGACGCCGTCGGCGCGCAGCTCGACCCGGTCGTCCAGCACGGTGCCGGTCGCCGGCACGGCCAACGCGGGCGTCGGCGCGGCGGACGGGATCTTGCCGGTGGACTTGAGCACCAAGGCGGACAACGCGGGCACGGTCACGGTGACCTTGCCGCCCGCGGCGTTGACCTGCGAGCCGGCGGCGGGCCAGATCGGGCGGTAACCCCGGCCCGACGCGGGCACCTCGACGGTCGCGGGCGCGGTGCCGGCGTTGGCCACGACCAGGTGCTCGACCTGCTGGGTGCGGCTCGTGCGGCTGAACGCGAGCACGTCGCCCTGGACGAGCCGGAGCTCCTGGTTGCCCTCACGCCACACCGGGTCGCGGTCCACGAAGTCCGCCAGGTCGCGCAGCTGCCGGTACAGCGGGTGGTCGGTGCGGAAGTTGTCCACCGCGCCGGTGCGGTCGCTGCCGACCAGGTCCTCGGTGGCGTACTCGGGCGTCTTCGAGGCGAACATGTCCTGACGGGCCAGCTTGTCGCCGCCCGTGCCCGCGAAGCCCTGCTCGTCGCCGTAGTAGACGACCGGGTTGCCGCGCCACAGGTACATCAGGGCGTTGCCGAGTTCGAGCCGGTCCAGCAGCTCGGCCTCGGAGATGCCCGGACGGCCGTCCCGGACCATCCACGCGATGCGGCCCATGTCGTGGTTGCCGAGGAACGTCGGCAGCGAGGAGGCGTTGGAGTCCGCGTCGGTGTAGCGGTCGTCCTCGACGAGCACCTCGCCGAGCCGGGCCGCGCCCTGGCCGGACAGGAACCTGGCCGCGCCGCTCTGGAACGGGAAGTCCAGCGTGGCCTGCATCCGGCCGGTGGTCGTGTAGCGGGAGGTGAGGGCCGGGTTGGCGTCGAACACCTCGCCGAAGACGAAGAAGTCCTTCTTGCCGCGCATCGCCGCGTACTGCTTCACGTGCGGCGCGAGGGCCTGCCAGAACTCCATGTTGACGTGCTTGACCGTGTCGACCCGGTAGCCGTCGATGCCCAGCGTGTCGATCCAGCTGGTGAAGATCCGCTTCATGCCCTTGACGACCGTCGGGTGCTCGGTCATCAGGTCGTCGAGGCCGAAGAAGTCGCCGTACTCGTTGGACTCGCCGCTGAACGTCGAGTCGCCGCGGTTGTGGTAGAGCTGCGGGTCGTTGAGCCAGGCCGGGGTCTTCTCGCCCTTGACCACCGGCGTGTACGGCGCGGTGAGCTTCGGGAAGTCCTCCTGGCCCGCGATCTCCGCGATGTCGACCGGGTTGCCCTGCTCGTCCAGGTACGGCTGCGCGCCGGTGCTGACGTAGTCGTACTCGCCCTCGGCGTAGTCGATCAGGTCGGCCGTGTGGTTGGCGACGATGTCGAAGAACACCTTGATGCCGCGGCGGTGCGCGTCCTGGATGAGCCGCCGCATGTCGTTGGTCGTGCCGAAGTGCGGGTCGAGCCTGGTGAAGTCGGTGGTCCAGTAGCCGTGGTAGCCGGCCGAGACGTCGTCGCCGGAGCCCTGCACCCACCGGTTGGCGAACATGGGCGTCATCCAGATCGCGGTGACGCCCAGGTCGTCCAGGTAGTCGATCTTGTCGCGCAGGCCCTTGAGGTCGCCGCCGTGGTAGAAGCCCTTGTCAGCGGGGTCGTAGCCGCTCTTGAGGCGGTCGGTCTCGGCCGTGCCGCCGCGGTCGTTGCGCGGGTCGCCGTTGGCGAACCGGTCGGGCATCACGAAGTAGAACCGCTCGCCGGTCAGGTCGGCCCGGAGCGCGTCCTTGGCCAACGCCCGGTCACCGTCCCGGGCGCCGGGCGCGAGGTCGGTGACGGCGCCGACCGCGAGCCTCTGCCCCACTTCGGGCGCGGCGACGGTGGGTGGTGGCACGAACGGCACAACGGCCAGGGCGATGAGCGCGGCGACGGCCCGACGCATCGCGACCTCCTTGTCGCAAATTCTTGCAACCCCGCCCCGGCGGAGCGCCGGGACGGGGTGCACGAAACCACGACAATCACGGCCGGACAAGGCCCAGACGGCTGCAAGTCCTTGCAGATACTTGCACTAGCCGAGCAGGCTGGTCACCTTTCCGCCGAAGTCCTTGAGCCCGCCGCCGAAGTCCTTGGCGGCTTCCCACCCGGCGTCGAGGACGTCACCTCCCTTGTCCAGCAGGTAACCGCCCGCGTCGAGGAGGTGCGGCGTCGCCCACTCGACCGCGGTACTCGCGCCGAACGCCGCGACAGCGCCGATGGCGATCGGCACGATCACCGGCGCACCCGGCGCGATGACGAGCGCGACCGCGGCGCCCGCCGCCAGCCCGGCCCCGTTGGACAGCACCACTTTGGTCACGTTCTCGGCGCTCGGGCCCTGCCAGATCTCGTACGCGGTCAGCCCCGTCGACACGACGAGGCCCGCGATGGGCAGGGCCTTCACGATGGGCGGCGCGCCGCGCAGGAACGGCAGCCGGTTCTCCAGGTAACCGAAGGTCTCGGCGGCGGCGAACCGGCCGTTGCGCGCCAGTTTCAGCAGCACCGAGGTCCGCCGCGCGCCGTCGCCGCCCCACTTGCCGGCGAAATCGCGCTCGGCCGTCGCCTGGGCCAGGTCGGCGTCCACCTTGGCGAGCGCCGCGTTCGTCCGCAGGAACGGCGCGGCGTGCGGATCGGCGAGCACACCGGCGGCGTGCGTCCTGTGCCAGTCGGCCCGGCCCGTGAGCCTGATGACCGACTGCCTCATCGTGAACAGCTTCTTGGCCAGCACGGCGGCGTACGCGCCCACGGCGACGTCGGCCAACGTGGTCCAGTCGGTGACCTTGTCCCGCAGCACCTGCAACAACGTCGCGTTGGCGTCGGATTCCAGGGCACGGGCCTCCGCGACCGTGCACGCGCACTCGACGTACGCCTTGCACTGCGCCTCGTAGGTGGCGAACGCCCGGATGCTCGCCGACTCCTCCGCGGTGGGGCACCGGTCCTCCGGCGCCTTGAGCGGTCCCGGTGGCGGTGCGACGGGTTCGAGGATGGCCGTGCCGACGACCGCCAGGTTCGCCGCCCTCGCCACCTCCAACGCCTGTCCCATCCGCGAGCGGACGGTGTCGAGGTCGTCTGCGTGCGCATCCATCGCCTCCGCCGATCCGGCGAAGGTGTCCGACAACTCGTCCACCGTCGGCACGGTCCGGCCCATCCGGGCGCGGAAGTCGTCCGCGGCCGCACCGGTCCACTCCGACTCGGATCGCGTGACGACACCGCGTGCCTCCGTCGCCGCGGCCTCGACTGCCCGCGCCATGCCCCGCAACCACTCCGCGCCGGCCCGCAGGCTCGCCGGTTCCCCCTGCACGTGCGTTTCGATCGGCATCCGTCCCCCTCAGTGTCCGAACGTCTGGTCCTGGTCGGTCGTGACGTAGGTCTTGGCGCTGTCCGACACCGCGTCGCCCGCCGACGTGAACGCGGCCACCACCTCGACCACGGACTCGCACAGCACCGCGAACGCCGCGTGCACGGCGTCGGTGACGGCACCCGCCCGCAGTGCGGGGATTTCGGCGCCCGAGTTGTCGAGCGCGTCCCCACTGGCGCGCAGCGTGGACGCGAGCCGCTCCAGCGCCGCCGGTCCCGCCTCGAACCCGGCCATCAGGCCACCTCCGGCAGCGGCTCGTCCCACAGCACGACGTCCGCGCCCGCGTGGTAGCGCACCTCGTGCAGCCCGTCGCCCGAGATGGCGACCCACCCCTGGCGCTCGCCGCAGCACGCGGTCAGCGCCTCCTTCGACGTGTAGACCAGCAATGCGAGCCGGTCGTCCACGAGCGTGCGCAACTCGACGCCGACACCACCGGCGGGCAGCGACGCGGCGGGCAGGTAGAGCACCCGGCCCTCGCCGTACTCCGGCCCGAGCACCGCCGGCGCGACGGCCACGTTCAGCTGATCAGACGGCATGACGAACTCTCCCCTCCACGGGATACTGCGGACGATGTTGATCGGGGCCCCGCACCGAGTATGTGGCGAAAGCCGACCCATCCCAGCAGGAAAGCGCTGGTCAGCGGGGTGGTGGCGGTGGACAACATTGTCCGCGGACAACAGGGGGGACACGTGGGCAGGCCCGGCCGTCCGCAGGGGGACCTGCGAGGGGCCACGCGCGCGCACAACGAGCTCGCGGGCTTCCTGCGCGCGATGACCGCAGAGGCCACGGTCCGCGACCTGGCCGCGCGGTACCGCACCGGCAAGACGCTATGGAGCCAGTACCGGTCCGGCAGCCGGATCGTGCCGCTGCACCTGCTCGAACGGGTGGTGACCGACCGGATCACCGACCAGCGGGGCCGGGAGATCGCCCTGGCCCGCGCGCGGGTGCTGCACGAGCAGGCAGAGGCGTCGACGCCGGAACCGGCCGCGCCGCAGGCACCTGCCGACACCGCGGACAACGCGCTGACCAGCGCGGACAACAACGTGGCCAACGCGGACAACCTGAGGTGGCGCTGGTGGCCGCTGGTGGCGGCGTGCCTCGTCCTCGTCGTCACGGTGGCGGTGGTGCTGTGGTCCGCTGTCGCCGACGAACCGCGCGACCAGGCCGGAGGGCCGGACGCGGCACCTCGCGTGCCGGACGGTCTCTACGCGTTGTCCGCCGACCGCGGGTCGGTGCTGTGGTGGGACGACGAGGCAGGCGAGTGGCTCACCGTGGGCGGACCGACGGAGAGCCTGACCGCCGGGCGCGCGGGCGTGTTCGGGGTCGAACCGGCGTCCGGGCGCCTCTACCGCTACCAGGGCAAGCCGAACGCCTGGGAACCCATCGGCGAGCGTGCCGCGGAACTGGCGGTGGACGGCCACTACCTCTACCGGCTGTCCCCCGAGCGCGACCTGGTGTGGCAGTGGGCACCCGACGCCTCGACCTGGAAGGTGGTCGGCGCCTCCGCCGGCCACCTCTACGCCGGCGGCGACACGATGTACGCGACCGACCCGGTGCGGCACACCATCGTGCGCTACAACGGCCGTCCGGGTAACTGGTCGCAGATCGGCGCCGCCAACGGCCCGCAGGACACCTACGCGGTGGGCCCGGACCGGCTGTACCGCAGGTCCGCAGAGGACGGCGCGGTGTGGGAGTGGTCGAACGCCACCGGGTCGTGGACGCGGATCGGCGGGCCGACGCGCTCGATCCACGCCGGTGGCGCGGGGTTGTTCGCCCTCGACGCGACGACCGGAGCGATCCTCCGCTACGAGGGTGACCCGGACGCGTGGCCGCGCTTCGGTGAGCCCGCGGTGGACGTGGTCGTCACCGACGACGAGGTCTACCGCCTGGCACCGGACCGTTCGGTGGTGTCCCGGTGGAGCGCCCGCACCGGGGAGTGGACGGACCTGGCGGGCCCGGTCGCGGAGATCGCCGCGACCGGGTGAGCCGGCGTCACTCCTGGTACAGCCAGATCCAGTTGCCCGACGGGTCCTTCACCGCCGAGTTGCGCGGCATGCCGACCGAGTCGCGCGGTGCGACGACCTCCACGCCGCCCGCCGCGACGGCACGCGCGTGGTAGGCGTCCAGGTCGGGCACGAGCAGGCCGAACGTGCTCGGCCCGAGCCGGTCGGTGTCCGCGCGGTCCTCCAGCAGGTGCACCAGGAAGAACCCGTCCTCGCCGTACTCGCCGAACACGAACGACGAGTAGTCGTCGTCCTCGGCCCGCCTGGTCACCTCGTACCGCAGGTCGAACGCGGCCTGGTAGAACTCGACGGCCTTCGCCGCGTCGTCGACGGCGATCTTGATCTGAACCGGGCGCACGCCCGTGCCGGGGGTGGACACGGTGATCCCCTCCTCCAGGTAGCGGCCTACGTCGCCGAGCCGGGCGGCGAGGACGTCGCGCTGCCGTTCCAGCCGCTTGCGGTGGCCGGTCAGCACCTCGTCCACCTCACCGCCGTCGACCACCCGCCGGATCTCCTCGATCGGCAGGTCCAGGCAGCGCAGCGCCAGGATCAGCCGGGCGCGGCGCACCTGCTCGCGCCGGTAGCGCCGGTAGCCCGACGCCGGGTCGACGACGTCGGGCGTGAGCAGCCCGACGTCGTCGTAGTGCCGCAGCGCGTGCACGGTCAGCCCGCTGAGGTGGGCGAACCGCCCGATGGTCATCAGCTCGTCCGTCACACCACCACTGTGAGCCCTCGGGTCACCCGAGGGTCAACGGCGGGGCTGGAGGGTCTTGCTCCACAGCGACGCGCCCTTGATGTCGCGCAGCCACACGGTCAGCTCGCCGTCCCGCGACACCTCGACCTCGCCGAAGTGCTGGAAACCGTCCAACGGGGTGGTGTTCGCGGCCGGTGGGGCGTTCACGAACACCGCTTCCGGGCCGAACGTCGGGTCCAGCGCGTTCGGGCCGAACGCACCGGCGTTCAGCGGGCCGGACACGAACTCCCAGAACGGGTCGAAGTCCTGGAACGTCGCGCGCTCCGGCGAGTAGTGGTGCGCGGCCGTGTAGTGCACGTCCGCCGTCAGCCAGACGGTGTTGCGCACCCGCCGCCGCTTCAGCTCGCCCAGCACCCACGCCAGCTCGTGCTCACGCCCGCCCGGCGCGCCCGGCAGGCCGTTGGCGACGCCCTCGATGTCCGTGCCGTCGGGCACGGTGAGGCCGATCGGCAGGTCGGCCGCGATGATCTTCCAGGTGGCCCGGCTCCGGTCGAGCGAGTCCACCAGCCAGCGGGCCTGCCGCTCGCCCAGGACGACGCCGGCGCCGTCGCGCGGCGAGGTGTTCGCGTCCTTGTACGACCGCATGTCCAGCACGAACACCTCGACGTGCGCGCCGTGGCGGAACTTCCGGTACACCCGGCCGTCCACCGCCTGCCGGGGGTCGATCGGCTGCCACTCGTGGAACGCCTGGAACGCGCGTGCGGCCAGCACGTCCACCCGCTTCTCGGTGTAGGCCGGCGAGGTCAGGATCTCGCCCGGGTACCAGTTGTTGGTCACCTCGTGGTCGTCCCACTGCACGATCATCGGCACCTGCGAGGCGAACGCCCGGTACTGCGGGTCGAGCAGGTTGTAGGCGAACTGGCCCCGGTACTCGTCCAGCGTCTCGGCGACCTTCAGCTTCTCCGGGGTGACGACGTTGCGCCACACCCGCCCGTCTGGCAGCGCCACCGACTCCGCCAGCGGACCGTCCGCGTACACCGTGTCACCGCTGTTGATGAAGAAGTCGGGCCGGCGGGCGGCCATCGCGCCGAAGATCGGCATGCCGCCCAGGTCCGGGTTGCTGCCCCAGCCCTGGCCGGCCACGTCACCGGACCAGACGAATCGCACGTCGTCACGGCCGTGGGGCGCGGTGCGGAAGCTGCCCGTGACGGCTTCGCTGCGCGTGCGGCCGTCGAGGTCCTCGGCGACCACGCGGTAGTGCACCTCGCGCCCGTTCGGCAGGCCGCGCAGCCGCACCCGGCCCGTGCCGCCGGTCTCGGGCGTCAGCAACGGTCCGCGCACGGTCCGCGCGTGGCGGAACGACGGGTCCGGGGACACCTGCACCAGCATCCGCGACGGCCGGTCGGCCCGCGTCCACACCAGGCCGCCGTCGAACGTCACGTCACCGGACTGCACGCCGTGCGTGAGGACGGGCCGGTCACCACCCCGCGCCAACGCCACACCGCCGGGCACGAGCGCCGCGGCCGTACCGATCGCACCGGCGCGCAGCAGCGTCCGCCGGTTCACCACACCATCGCTCATGCGCGGGTTTGTAACCGGTGAAGCCGAATTCCGGGTGAACGGGCCGCGAGCACCGGGTGGACTCGACCGGTCGTCAGGACTAGAGCACTCGTCCGATGACACCAACCACGACACCACCGTAATGGCGATCACCACCACGAATAGCGAGGCATTCACACTGGAGCCGTTGAGGTTGATCGAGCAACGTTCACTTTCAAGTCCCATTACCGAGGACGCATCACTTCTTCCTCGTCACGCCACCCTACGTTGCCGGGGTCATGCCTGCGTTACCATCGCCGAGGTCGGTGCGCTGCATTTGAAAGGCAGACTTCGCAGTGATCAAACAGCTCTTATGCTTGGCGAATTCCCGCAAGCACAACGGGCGGTGTGTCGCCGGAATCGAACTGGCGGACGGCTCTCCCAGGTGGATCCGCCCCATCAGCAGTCGTCCGGGTCATGAGGTGTCCGCAGCGGAGCGGCACTACCGCGGCGAAGTGGAACCTCAGGTGCTCGACGTCATTGCCGTGCCTCTCATCCGACACCAACCGACGGGTTACCAGCGGGAGAACTGGCTCCTTGATCCGACGCTCGGCTGGCGGAAGATCCGTCGGGCCAAGTGGGCAGAGCTTCTAATCCTCGAGCAGCGACCCGATCGGCTGTGGATCAATGGTCATCACACTTCCGCCGGAGTCAACGACCGCGTGCCGGTCGAACAGGAAGACGCGGTGGTAGACTCGCTCAAACTCATCCGAGTGGAAAGCGCGACAATCGAAGTGAGAGCGGCCTTCTGGCAAGCGGTGGACCAAGAGCCGAGCGTGCGGGCCAGATTTCGCCACGCAGGTTCCGAGTACGCGCTGAAGGTGACGGACCCGGTGTACGAGGAGAGGTTCCGGTCCGCCGGGATCGGGACGTACCGGCTGGGCGAGTGCTTCCTGACGGTGAGTCTCGGCGAGGCCTTCAACGGCTACCTCTACAAGTTGGTCGCGGGCATCGTTGAGCGCGGTGGACCCGTCCCGGGCAGCAGGCGATGACTTTCGAGACGGTGCTCACGATCGGCCACTCCACGCACGACTTCCGCGACTGGACGAAGTTGCTCCGACAGCACGAGGTCACGGCGGTCGCGGACGTGCGATCGGTCCCGGTCAGCCGGTTCACCCCCTGGTTCAACCAGGCCTCGGTCAAGCGCGGCCTGCACGAGGCCGGGATCAAGTACGCCTTCCTGGGGCGTGAACTCGGAGCCCGTACGGACGACACGAGTTGCTACGTCGACGGGCGGGTCCAGTACGAGCGCCTCGCGAAGACCTCGGCGTTCACCAGCGGCGTCGAACGCCTCACGAGGGGCGCGCAGACCGAGCGGATCGCGATCATGTGCACCGAGGGCGAGCCCTTGGACTGCCACCGCACGATCCTGGTGGCACGGGTGCTCACCGAACGCGGTGTCACGATCGACCACATCCACGGTGACGGACGGGTGGAAAGCCACGCGTCGGCGATGGAACGCCTGCTGCGCGTGTTCGGGCTGGCGGAGGCCGACCTGTTCCGCACCCGTGCCGAGCGCCTCGAAGAGGCGCTGAGCCGACAGGAATCCCGCATCGCTTACGTGAACGAAGAGCTGCGCGACGACGGGACGACCGAGGTATGAGGCTGTACACCATCGGGTTCACGAAGAAGTCCGCCGAGAAGTTCTTCGGCCTGTTGCGCGCGTCCCGGGCGGACAAAGTGGTCGACGTGCGCCTCAACAACGTTTCCCAGCTCGCGGGTTTCGCCAAGCGGGACGACTTGAAGTACTTCGTCCGCGAACTGTGCGGGATGGCTTACACCCACCGACTCGATCTGGCGCCCACCCAGCCCTTGCTCGACGACTACAAGAAGCAGAGCAGCGGCTGGCCGTCGTACGAGACCCGCTTCCTGGGGTTGATGCGGGACCGCCGCATCGAGCACGCCATCCCCCGGCAAGCACTCGACAACGCGGTGCTGCTGTGCAGCGAGGACAAGCCGCACCAGTGCCATCGCCGACTGGTAGCGGAGTACCTGGCAGAGCACTGGGACGGCGTCACGGTGGAGCACCTGACCTGAGGCCGGCAGCAGCGTCAGCCCTGCTGCTGGCTGGGCAGCCGACCCTCGGCCATGCGCTTGGCCACGTCACGCCGAAGCCACAGGAGGTACACCCAGACCAGGCTGAACACCACACCGATGCCGCCGAGCGCGGTCAGGGCGAACCACGACGCCACCATCACCACGTGGATCGCCGCGATCACGTACACGGCCCACGGGCGCTTCAGCAGCGCGCACGTCCCGATCAGCGCGACGATCAGCCCGAGCACCAGGTACCCGACCCCGGTGCCGACGCCGCCGCTCAGCTTCGCCACCACCGGCAGGGCCAAGGCGACGACGATCACCTCGAGGATCAGCGTGCCGGCCATGATGCCGCGGAAGGACTTCATCGGGTCCTTCTTGGGCGCGGGCGCAGGCTGCGCGGCGGGGGAGGTCACGAGGGCTCCTTGCCGAACAGCGCACGCGCGTCGCCCGCCGTGACGACCGAGCCGGTCACCACGACGCCGCCGCCGGACACGACGTCGCCGTCGTCGCTCTCCTCGGCCAGCCGCACGGCCTCCTCGATCGCGTCGTCGAGGTGCGGCCGGACGACCAGCCGGTCGTCGCCGAAGATCGGGATCGCGATCCCGGCGAGCAGGTCGGGGTCCATGGCCCGCGGCGAGGAGTTCGCGGTCACGACGAGCTCCTGGACGACCGGTTCGAGGGCGGTGAGGATGCCGACGGCGTCCTTCTCCTGCATCACGCCGACCACGGCGACCAGCTTGCGGAAGCCGAACTCCTCGTCGAGGGCCTTGGCCAGCGCCTCCGCGCCCTGCGGGTTGTGCGCCGCGTCCACCAGCACGGTGGGCGCGCTGCGGACGCGTTCCAGCCGGCCAGGCGACGTGGCGGTGGCGAACGCCTCGCGCACGGCCTCGATGTCGAGCTGCCGGTCGGGCCCGGCGCCGAAGAACGCCTCCACGGCGGCCAGCGCGAGCGCCGCGTTGGCGGCCTGGTGAGCGCCGTGCAGGGGCAGGAACACCTCGTCGTACACGCCGGCGAGGCCTTGCAGCCGCAGCACCTGGCCGCCGACGGCGACATCGCGCTGGATCACGCCGAACTCGTGCCCCAGCCGCGCGATCGTGGCGTCCACCTCGGCGCACCGCCGCAGCAGCACCTGCTCGACGGCGGGGTCCTGCTTGGCCATCACGGCGACCGCGCCGGGCTTGATGATCCCGGCCTTCTCCTCCGCGATCCCGGCCAGGTCACCGCCCAGGTACTCGACGTGGTCGAGCCCGATCGGCGTGATCACCGCGATCCGGCCGTCGGCGATGTTCGTCGCGTCCCACGACCCGCCCATGCCGACCTCGATCACGGCGACGTCCACGGGCGCGTCGGCGAACGCCGCGAACGCCATGCCGGTGAGCACCTCGAACTTGCTCATCGGCACGTCGCCGCGCGCGTCCACGAGCGACAGGTAGGGCTCGACGTCGCGGTAGATCTCGACGTACCGCTCGGGGCTGATGGGGGCGCCGTCGACGCTGATCCGCTCGGTCGCCAGCTGCAGGTGCGGGCTGGTGTAGCGGCCGGTGCGCAGGCCGATCCGGGTGAGCAGGGCGTCGATCATCCGCGACGTGGACGTCTTGCCGTTCGTCCCGCCGACGTGCACCACGGGGTACGTGCCCTGCGGGTCGCCGAGGATGTCGGCCAGCGCCCGGATCCGGTCGAGGCTCGGCTCGATCTTGGTCTCGGGCCAGCGGGTGTTCAGCTCCGACTCGACCTGCCGCAGCTCCTCCAGCGCGCCCGTCTCGAAGCCGGTCACGAGTTGTCCCGCGGCAGGGTCTCGAGCCGGGCGTGGATGCGGTCGATCTCGGCGTTGGCCGCCGCGAGCCTGGCCTGGATCTTGGCCACGACCTCGGCGGGCGCCTTGTCGAGGAACGCGGCGTTGCCGAGCTTGCCCTCGCACTGGGCGCGTTCCTTCTCGGCCACGCCGAGGTCCTTGGCCAGCCGCTTGCGCTCGGCCACGACGTCGACCGTGCCGGAAAGGTCCAGCTCCACCTTGACCGTGCCGCCGGGCAGGCCGACGTCGAGCGAGGCGCTGACCGAGAAGTCGTCGCCGGGCTCGGTCATCCTGGTCAGCGCCTGGACGGCGGGCACCTGGTCGAGCAGGTCGACGTCGGACGCGCCGCGCACCTTGCCCGCGACCTTCTGGGCGGGCTTGAGGCCCTGGTCGGAGCGGAACCGGCGGATCTCGGTGACCAGCTTCTTCAGGCCTTCGATCCGGGTGGCCGCGACCTCGTCGCGCGCGACGCCGGTCGGCTTGGGCCAGTCCGCGATCACCAGGGACTCGCCGCCGGTGAGCGTGGTCCACAGCGTCTCGGTGATGAACGGCGTCAGCGGGTGCAGCAGCCGCAGCACGACGTCGAGCACGTGCCCGAGCACGGACTGGGTGGCCTCGGCCCGCGCGCCGCCCTCGGCGAGCTGGACCTTGGCCAGCTCCAGGTACCAGTCGCAGAACTCGTCCCAGGTGAAGTGGTAGAGCGCTTCGCTGAGCTTGGCGAACTGGAAGCCCTCGAACTGGCCGTCGACCTCGGTCACGAGCCCGTCGAGCAGGTCGAGGATCCAGCGGTCGGCGTCGGTGAGCTCCTCGCGCGGCGGGAGCGGGCGTTCGACGGTGGCGCCGTTGTTGAGCGCGAACCGGGTGGCGTTCCACAGCTTGGTGGTGAAGTTGCGCGAGCCGGCGGCCCACTCGTCGGCCAGCGCCATGTCCGAGCCGGGGTTGGCGCTGCGCAGCAGCGTGAACCGGGTGGCGTCGGCGCCGTAGGCGTCCATCCAGTCGATGGGGTCGATGCCGTTGCCGCGCGACTTCGACATCTTCTTGCCGTACTGGTCGCGGATGAGGCCGTGCAGGAACACGTGGTCGAACGGCTGCTTGCCGTCCATCGCGTACAGGCCGAACATCATCATCCGGACGACCCAGAAGAACAGGATGTCGTAGCCGGTCGACAGCACGCTGGTCGGGTAGAACTTGGCCAGGTCGTTGGTGGGCGTGGGCCAGCCGAGCGTGGAGAACGGCCACAGGCCGGACGAGAACCACGTGTCGAGCACGTCCTCGTCCTGCACCCAGCCCTCGCCGGGCGCCTCGTCGTCGGGCCCGACGCACATGACCTTGTCGTTCGGGCCGTACCAGACGGGGATGCGGTGGCCCCACCAGAGCTGGCGCGAGATGCACCAGTCGTTGAGGTTGTCGACCCAGTCGAAGTAGCGCTTGGCCAGCTCCGGCGGGTGGATGGTGGTGCGGCCGTCGCGCACCGCGGCGGAGGCCGCCTCGGCGAGCGGGGCGACCTTGACCCACCACTGCATGGACAGGCGCGGCTCGATCACGGTGTCGCAGCGCGAGCAGTGGCCGACGGAGTGCTTGTAGGGGCGCTTCTCGGCCACGATCCGGCCCTGTTCGCGCAGGGCGGCGACGACGGCGGGGCGCGCCTCGAAGCGGTCCATGTCCTGGAACGGTCCGTGCGCGGTGATCACGCCGCGGCCGTCCATGACGGTGAGCGCGGGCAGGTCGTGGCGGCGGCCGATCTCGAAGTCGTTCGGGTCGTGCGCGGGGGTGACCTTCACCGCGCCGGTGCCGAACGCGGGGTCGACGTGCTCGTCGGCGACGACGGGGACGTAACGGCCGGTCAGCGGCACTTCGACCTCGGTGCCGATGAGGTGCCGGTACCGCTCGTCGTCGGGGTGGACGGCCACGGCGGTGTCGCCGAGCATGGTCTCGGCGCGCGTGGTGGCGACCACGATCGAGTGCTCGCCGGAGCCGTAGCGGATGGAGACGAGCTCGCCGTCGTCCTCGGAGTGGTCGACCTCGATGTCGGAGAGCGCGGTCTGGCAGCGCGGGCACCAGTTGATGATGCGTTCGGCGCGGTAGATCAGACCGTCGTCGTAGAGCTTCTTGAAGATGGTCTGGACGGAGCGGGACAGTCCCTCGTCCATGGTGAAGCGGACGCGGGTCCAGTCGACGCCGTCGCCGAGGCGGCGCATCTGGGCGAGGATCTTGCCGCCGACCTCCTCGCGCCACTCCCAGACGCGTTCGACGAACTTCTCGCGGCCCACGTCGTGGCGGGACTTGCCCTCGCCGGCGAGGGCGCGCTCGACGGCGGTCTGGGTGGCGATGCCCGCGTGGTCGGTGCCGGGCAGCCAGAGCACCTCGTAGCCCTGCATGCGGCGGCGGCGGGTGAGCGCGTCCATGACGCTGTGGTTCAGCGCGTGGCCCATGTGCAGGCTGCCGTTGACGTTGGGCGGCGGCAGCACGATGGAGAACGGCGGCTTGTCGCTGGTCGCGTCGGCCGTGAAGTAGCCGCGCTCGACCCACCGCTCGTACAGCCCGGCCTCTACCTCGGCCGGGTTCCAGGCCGGCGGGAGTTCGGAGCGCTGCGGTGCGGTGGGGGTCTCAGTCACGGTCGAAGTCTACGGAGGCTCGGGTATCGACTTCTAATCAGATACCTGCTAGCGGGCGTCGCACCCGTCGCGGCGGTCCCGTATCGACTTCCCGGTCGATTGCTGGTAACGCCTTGGGCAGGAGTTGGCGAGCGGGGGGCGACGTGGACGAGTACCGGATCGAGGACCACCCGGACCTGCGGGACGCCGGGTGGGCGCGGGAGGCCGTGAAGCGGGCCGAGCGCGAGGCCAGGGTGCGGCGGCTGAGGTCGTTGCCGCGCCGGCCGCGGCGGCGGTTCTGGGTCGGGTCGGCGATCGCGGTGGCGGCGGTGCTGCTGGCGTGGGCGGTGGTCGCGTCGGGGTCGGACCCGTACTCGGCGCCGGGCGTGCGCCCGGTCGACCTGGACGAACCGTTCGCGGGCACGTCGGCGGCGGCGTGGGAGGACGGCGCGGCCGGGGTGGTGGCGCCGGAGGCGGTGCAGGTCGGCCCGTACTCGGCGGAGCAGGTCGAGGCGGCCTACGCGCGGGTGCGGGAGGCGGTGGTCGCGGCGCGGCTGGACCGGAGGGTGGTGGTAGAGCACGACCTGGAGCCGTTCTACGGGTTGTTCGCGCCCGACCTGCGCGAGTCGTTGCGGGTGTTGTTCGACGGCCGCAACGACGGCGAGGCGGCCTTGGTGGTGACGCGGGTGGACAAGGGCGCGCGGTTGGCGGAGGTGGAGCCGAAGGCGCGTGGCGAGATGGCGGCGGAGGTGGGGCCGGAGGGCGAGTTGGTGGTGCGGACGGACTACACGTTCGCCTACGCGTTCACGCCGGAGCGGCCGGAGGCGGTGCGGGGTCCGTCGGACGTGGTGGCGTTGACGCGGTTCCAGGCGCGGTACTCGCTGCGCACGGGTGGTCCCGGGGTGGAAGGGCTGTGGGCGGACGCGTCGCTGGGCTCGATGCACTCGATCGGGTGTTCGAGCGCGAAGCGCGGCTTCCTGGCGCCCGCGTTCACGGACCCGTCGTTGCCACCCGGCCTGGACTTCGACCTCGGCGCGCCGTCGTCACCGGCCGACGGGTGCCCGGAATGAGGTCACCCGATCGGACGATTCGCGGCACAGTGGCGCCGATCACAATTGATGGTGATCACCTGGATTCGCGCAGGTGAGGACGCCGGATCCACGGGCCGTTCACAACCCCTTGGGGCCCGTGACAGCGGTCCCGCGTCGTCCTGGCGCGACCGGCGATCGGACGGACCGCCGGCGTGCTCGCGCGGGGTGCGCCGGCGGTGCACCCGGAGCCCGCTCGCGCGGTGGCGCGGCGGCCGCACAATAGGGGTATGGACCGCAACCCGCCCCGGCAGGACATCGACGAGTCGCAGCTCGACGTCAGCGAACCCAAGCGGTGGGCGGCGGGCATCCCCGGTGTCGCGGTGTCGCTCCAGCGCGGCGTCGAGCAGATGGGCGTGGCCCGCACGGCGAGCACGCTGCGGCTGCTCAACCAGCGCGAGGGCTTCGACTGCCCCGGCTGCGCGTGGCCGGAGCCGCAGGGTCACCGCAAGCTGGCCGAGTTCTGCGAGAACGGCGCGAAGGCGGTGGCCGAGGAGGCGACCAGGCGGCGGGTCGGGCCCGCGTTCTTCGCCGCGCACCCGATCGCCGAGCTCGCCGGCAAGACCGACTACTGGCTGGGGCAGCAGGGCCGGATCACCGAGCCGGTGGTGTTGCGCGAAGGCGCGACGCACTACGAGCCGATCCAGTGGCACGACGCGTTCTCGCTGATCGCCTCGCACCTGAACGGGCTGGCGAGCCCGGACGAGGCCGTCTTCTACACGTCGGGCCGCACGAGCAACGAGGCCGCGTTCCTCTACCAGCTGCTGGTGCGCTCGTTCGGCACGAACAACCTGCCGGACTGCTCGAACATGTGCCACGAGTCCTCCGGCGCGGCGTTGTCGGAGACGACCGGCATCGGCAAGGGCTCGGTGAGCATCGACGACTTCGCCCGCGCCGACCTGATCGTGGTGGTGGGCCAGAACCCGGGCACGAACCACCCGCGGATGCTCTCGGCGCTGGAGGAGGCCAAGCGCGGCGGTGCGAAGGTCGTGGCGGTGAACCCGTTGCCGGAGGCGGGGTTGCTGCGGTTCAAGAACCCGCAGAACGTGCGCGGCCTGGTGGGCGCGGGCACGAAGCTGGCCGACGAGTTCCTGCAGATCCGGCTGGGCGGCGACCAGGCGTTGTTCCAGGCGGCGGGCAACCTGCTGCTGTCGTGGGACGCGGTGGACACCGGGTTCGTGGAGGGCTTCACCGAGGGTTTCGCCGAGTACGCCGAGCACGTGCGGCGGCTGGACTGGGACTGCGTCGACGAGGCGACCGGCTTGCCGCGCGCCCAGGTCGAGCGGTTCGCGCGGATGCTCGCCGAGTCCCAGCGCACGATCTTCTGCTGGGCCATGGGCCTGACGCAGCACAAGCACTCGGTGCCGACGATCCGCGAGATCGCGAACGTGGCGCTGCTGCGCGGCATGATCGGCAAGCCCGGCGCGGGCCTGTGCCCGGTACGTGGTCACTCGAACGTGCAAGGCGACCGGACGATGGGCATCTGGGAGAAGATGCCGGAGAAGTTCCTGTCCGCGCTGGAGGCCGAGTTCGGCATCGACGTGCCTCGCGAGCACGGTTTCGACACGGTGGCGTCGATCCGGGCCATGCGCGACGGCGCGGCGAAGGTGTTCTTCGCCGTCGGCGGCAACTTCGTCGCGGCCACCCCGGACACGGCGGTGACCGAGGCGGCCATGCGGAAGCTGGACCTGACCGTGCACGTGTCGACCAAGCTGAACCGGTCGCACGTGGTGCACGGCCGCACGGCGTTGATCCTGCCCACGCTGGGGCGCACCGAGAGCGACCTCCAGCACACCGGCGAGCAGTTCGTCACGGTCGAGGACTCGATGTCGGTGGTGCACCGCTCCCGCGGCCGGCTGGCGCCCGCGAGCGACCGGCTGCTGTCGGAGGTGTCGATCGTGTGCCGGCTGGCGCGGGCCGTGCTGGGTCCGGCGCACCCGGTGCCGTGGGAGGACTTCGAGAAGGACTACGACCTGATCCGGGACCGGATCGCGCGGGTCGTGCCCGGCTGCGACGACTACAACGCGCGGGTGCGCCGGCCGGACGGTTTCGTGCTGCCGCACGCGCCGCGCGACGCCCGCGAGTTCACCGGCACCCGGTCGGGCAAGGCGCACTTCGCGGCCGAGGACCTCACCGTGCTGCGGGTGCCGCAGGGGCGGCTGCTGCTGCAGACCATGCGCAGCCACGACCAGTACAACACCACGATCTACGGCCTGGACGACCGCTACCGCGGCGTGAAGGACGGGCGGCGGGTGGTGTTCGTCAGCCCGGAGGACCTCGACGCGCTCGACCTGCTCGACGGGCAGCACGTCGACCTGGTCAGCGAGTGGCCCGACGACCCGACGGGCGTGACCGAACGGCGTGCCGAGCGGTTCCGGGTGGTGGCCTACCCGACCGCGAAGGGCTGCGCGGCGGCGTACTTCCCGGAGGCGAACTCGTTGGTGCCGCTGGACTCCACGGCCACCGTGTCGGGCACGCCGACGTCGAAGTCGATCGTGGTTCGGCTGGAGAAGGTCGACGCCTGAGGCGTCAGCCCGTGGCCCGGCGCCAGGAGAACCCGACGCTGGCCACCAGCACGCGCTGGTCCCGCACGACCCGCCAGTCGAGCCGCAACCGGCCGGACACGGAGCGCAAGCGCTTGCTCCCGACGAGTCGGCGGCGTGCTGGTCGTCGTGCACCTTTAGCAAGACTTCTTTAGAAAGGTTCCTTGATATGCCAGGGTCCGGGTAACGCGGGCGGCCGTTCGGGCGAACCTACGGACGTGATGAGGACCGTGCCCGCCTTGGCGCTGCTCGCGCTCGCCGCCTGCACGAGCACGCCGCCGAGCACCCCGACCACCGAGCCGCCACCGGCGCCGACCGCGACCGACTCGGCGGGCGTGAACTGCGAGGACGCGCCGGCGGAGGTGGTCGGCGCGGCGTTGGAGCTGCGGCTCAACCACCCGCGCCAGGCGATCGCCGACAACGTCGTGCGCTGCACGTACGACGGCGGCACGACCGAGGTCCGCTTCGAGACGGGCGCGGACGCCGCGTCGTTCGCCGACGGCCGCGCGGAGCACGGCCAGGTCACCGACCTGCCCGGCTTCCACGACGAGGCCTACCGCGCCACCGCCGTCACCGGCGAGGTCGTCCGCACCGCCGTCGTCGCCCGCGCCGGCACGGTCGAGATCACCGTGACGACCGGCGCGACCGCGGAGCAGGCCCAACGGCTGGTCAACGACCTCTTCGCCGGCCTCTGAACCACTTCCGGCCCGCCCTCCGCTCGGCCTCGAGCTCCCGGATCGACTCGCGGGCGGACTCGGCGACGACGGGGTCGTTGGTCTCGTCCAACCGCTCGGCGGCCCGCCGGAGGTGCTCGACGGCCTCGTCCGCGTTCCCGAGTGACCAGAGCGTCAGCCCGATGTTGTAGATCGAGATGGCTTCGCCGTGCGCGTCGCCGATCTCCTGGCAGATCGCCAGGTCCTGCTCGAAGCAGCGCAGCGACTCGACGAGCCTGCCCTGGCCGCGCAGCGTCCGGCCGAGGTTGCCCAGCGCCTGCCCCTCGGCGAGGCGGTTGCCCGCGGCGCGGTAGACCGCGAGCGCGGCCTGGTAGTGGCCCTCCGCCTCGTCCAGCAGGCCGAGGGCGTCGTGCTCGATGCCCAGGCCGTTGAGGCAGTCGCCCTCGCCGTCGCGGTCGCCGACCTGTCGGCGCAGGGCCAGGGCGCGCCGGTAGAACTCGATGGCCTGCACGTGCTCGCCGCTGTCCCCGTGGACCTTGCCCAGGTTGGCCAGGCACCGGGCCTCGCCGTCCAGGTCGCCCGCGCCCCGGTAGGCGGCGGCGCTCAGCTCCATGTGCCGGATCGCGTCCGCGATGCGCCCGGTCACCGCGTAGGTCGAGGCGATGTTGTTGAGGGAGTGGGCCTGGTCGCGCAGCGAGCCGACCTCGCGGAACAACGCCAGCGCGGCCTGGAAGTGGGGCAGCGCCTCGTCGAAGCGCCGCAGCCGGTGGTGCGCGCTGCCCAGGCCGTTGAGGACCCGGCCCTCGCCGGCGCGGTCGCCGAGCGCCCGTGCCGACGCCAGCCCCAGCAGGTCGACCGGCACCCACTCGGGAGGTCGGCGCAGGTTGAAGTACCGGAACGACGCGTGGCCCGCGTCCCGGACGTCCTCGTGCCACCCGTGGCGCGCGGCCAGCTCCAGCACGGGCAGCAGGTTGTGCAGCTCGCCGTCGAACCAGGCCAGCGCCGCCGGCCGATCGGCGAACACCTCCCGTTGCGCCGCACCGGGGTCCAGGTGGCTGTGCACGCCCTTGACGTGCGACACGTAGTGCTCCACGAGCGCGCGCTCGGCCGCTCGTCGGACCTCCACGTCGTCCACGGCCGCGCACCGCTCGGCGGCGTAGATCCGCAGCAGGTCGTGGAACCGGTACTCGTCGACCACCACACCGCTCTGCATCAGGTGCGCACGGCGTAACCGGACCAGCAGCGCCCGCGCGCCTTCGAGCGTCAAGCCGCCCAACGCCGCCGCCGTCGCCGCGGTGACCGTGCGGCCGGGGTGCAGCGCGGCGAGGCGGAACATCCGCGCCTGGTCCGCGGGCAGCCGCACGTACGACGCGTTGAACGCCGTGCGCACGTCGACCGAATCGTCGTAGGCCAGCTCGCCCAACCGGTCGTGCGCCGCCGTGATCGTCTCGGCGAACCGGGACAGGTCCTCGCCGCGCCGATCCGCCACCACCTCGGCGACGATCCGCAGCGCCAGCGGCAGGAACCCGCACGACCGCGCCAACGCCCCCGCCGCCACCGGATCGGCGGTGATCCGGTCGTCGCCCGGGTCGACCGCCCGGACCGCGTCCTCCAGCACCGCCACGGCCTCCGCCGCGCTCAACACGTCCAGCTCGATCCGCCGAGCCCCGGGCACGGGCAAATTGTCCCGACTGGTCAGCACCAACCGGTGCGCCTGCCCGGCGGGCCGCAGCGGCAGCACCTGATCGGCCGACGACGCGTTGTCCACGACCACCAGCACCGGCGGGCGCGCCGCGAGCTGCGACCGGTACAACGCCTCCCGGTCACCCTGGCCCTCCGGGATCGCCTCACCGGGCACGCCGAGCGCCCTCAGCAACGACGCCAGCGCGTCGTCCGCCGCCAGCCGCTGCTCGTCGTTGTAGCCCTGCGCGTCCACGAACAGCACACCGCCGGGGAACCACCCGGCGCCCACCGCCAGGTGCGCGGCCCGGATCACCAGCGCCGACTTGCCCACCCCGGCCAGGCCCACCACCGCCGCCGCGGTCCGCTCGCCGCCCGGCGCCAGGAAGTCCCGCAGCACGGCCAACTCCGCGGCACGGCCCACGAAACCCTCGTCCACCGGCAGGCTCGCCGGCGTCACCGGCGCGGCCGGCTGCACGACGGTGAGCGAGTCGACCCGCCCGACCTGGAGCACCGGGCCGAACACCGTGCCGCTGATCTCGTTGTGGACGTCGCTCACGACGTCACCGCTCCAGCACCGCCATCGCCGCGTTGTGACCGCCGATCCCGCTCACCCCACCGCCGCGGCGGGCGCCCGCGCCGCAGACGAACAGGTTCGCCACGTCGGTCTCCACGCCCCACCGACCGACCTCGTCCTCGGTCTCCGCGAACGGCCAGGCCAGCTCGTCGTGGAAGATGTTGCCGCGCGGCAGCCCCAGCTCCGCCTCCAGGTCCAGCGGCGTGCGGGCCTCGATGCACGGCTCGCCGTTCGCGTCCACGGCCAGGCAGGACTCGATCGGCTCGTCGAGGTGGGCGTTCAACCCGACCAGGTACCGGCCGACCAGCTCGTCCCGCAGCTCGTCGTTGCCCTGCTCGAACAACGCCGCCGGGGTGTGCAGCCCGAACAACGTCAACGTGTGCCGGCCCCGCGCGACCAGCTCCGGCGCGAGGATCGACGGGTCGGTCAACGTGTGGCAGTACATCTCCGCCGGCAGCACCGACGGCACCTTCCCGGCCGCGCTCTCCCGGTACGCCGCCTCCAGCTGCCCGTACGACTCGTCCACGTGCAACGTGCCGGCGAACGCCACCCGCGGGTCCACCCCGCTGCGGAACCGCGGCAGCCGTTCCAGCAGCATGTTCACCTTGACCTGGCAGCCCTCGGCGACGGTCCTCGCGGGCCGACCGCGCAACCGGTCCAAAGTGGACGGAGCGGCGCCGGACAGCACGAACCTCGCGCCCACCGTGCGCCCGTCGTACTCGACCTCGGCCCGCACGCCGTCCGCGTCCACGCGCGTCACCTCGGCGCGGGTCACGATCTCCGCACCCGCCTCGCGCGCCACCCGCAGGAGCTCGCCGGTCACCGCGCCCATGCCGCCGACCGGCACCTTCCACTCACCCG
Organism: Actinosynnema sp. NPDC002837; assembly: GCF_040295345.1. NCBI lineage: Bacteria > Bacillati > Actinomycetota > Actinomycetes > Pseudonocardiales > Pseudonocardiaceae > Actinosynnema > Actinosynnema sp. NPDC002837. The sequence goes on along the minus strand of NZ_JBEOVG010000013.1, from coordinate 29,177 downwards.
TGCCGTTGCCGATCAGGTGGTAGAGGAAGCACCGGTTCGCCTTCAGGTCGTGCAACGACGCGTGCGTGCCGATCAACCCGTCCGTCGCCACGACACCGCGCACCACGTCGTCGGCGAACAACTCCTCCAACGTCTCGCCGATCGGCCGCTCCACCACCTGGTCCCACAACCGCATCCGCGCCACCGAGTCGACGCGCAGCCGTGCGTGCTCCCGCGACAGCAGCGGCTCCAGCATCGTCGGCGACAACGCCTCGGCGAGCACCTCCAGGTCGTCGTACCACCGGCGCCACCGCTCCCACTCCGCGTCCGACCCGGTGAGCGCCCGGAACGACGCCGCCGTCGCCTCGCCGGGGTCGCGCTCCACCAGCAGGTCGCCCGCCGGGGTGTAGGAAGACGCCGACCGCGACCGCAACGCCACCCGCAGCCCCAGGTCCGCGACGACCTTGTCCGGCAGCAGGCTGACCAGGTACGAGTACCGCGACAGCCGCGCCGGGACGCCCGGGAACACCTGCTCGCTCACCGCCGCGCCACCGACGTGGTCGAGCTTCTCCAGCACCAGCACCGTGCGGCCCGCCCGTGCCAGGTAGGCGGCCGCCACCAGCGCGTTGTGCCCGCCGCCGACCACCACCACGTCGTAGGTATCCACGCGGCCGACTCTAACCAGTGAACAACGCCGTCACCTTGCGGATCAGCTCGACCAACCCGTAGGTCAGCGGCAGGCCCACCCACAGCCACGCGAACACGACCAACCCCCGACCGCTCATCGGACCGCCTCCACTTCCGGCTCGTGGTACTTCGCCGCCACCGGGCGCACCAGCTCGTTCGCCACGAACCCGACCACCAGCAACGCGATCATGATGAACAGCGACGCCGTGTACAGGTCGGGCCCGGACTTCCCGGCCGCCTTCTGCCCGTCCGCGATCGCGTTCACGATCAACGGCCCCAGCACGCCCGCCAACGACCACGCCGTCAGCAGCCGACCGTGGATCGCACCGACCTGGTAGGTGCCGAACAGGTCCTTCAGGTAGGCCGGGATCGTGGCGAACCCGCCGCCGTAGAACGACAGGATCAACATCGCGCACACCACGAACAACGGCTTCGACGCGTTGCCCGCCAGCGCCAGCACCAGGTACGTCAGCGCGCCGACGCCCAGGTACAGCCGGTAGACGTTCTTGCGCCCCACCAGGTCCGACGTCGACGACCACACGATCCGGCCGACCATGTTCGCCAGCGACAGCAGCGCCACGAACCCCGCCGCCGCGCCCGCCGCCACCGGCGTGGACGTCTCGGCGAAGAAGTCCCGGATCATCGGCGACGCCTTCTCCAGGATCCCGATGCCCGCCGTGACGTTGAAGCACAACACCACCCACAGGCACCAGAACTGCGGCGTCCGCAAGGCGTTGCGCGCCGACACGTTGACCGCCGAACGCACCACCTTCCGCTCCTCCACGTCCGCGGGCACCCTCACCAACAGCACGCCCACCGACATGAAGACCGCGTACACGAGCCCGTGCACCAGGAACGTCTGCGCGATCCCGGCGCTGTCGCGACCGAAGGACTCCAGCATCTGCGCCGACCACGGCGACGCGATCAGCGCGCCGCCGCCGAACCCCATGATCGCGATGCCCGTCGCCATCCCCGGCCGGTCCGGGAACCACTTGATCAGCGTCGACACCGGCGAGATGTACCCGATGCCCAACCCGATGCCGCCGACGAACCCGTACCCCACCACCACGAGCCAGTACTGCTGCGTCCAAGCGCCCACCGCCGAGATCAGGAACCCCGACGAGAAGCAGGTGGCGGACACGAACATGGCCCACCGCGGCCCGTTGCGCTCGACCAACGTGCCGCCGAACGCCGCCGACAGGCCCAACATCACGATGCCCAGCTGGAACGGCAGCGCGCTCTGCGTCCCCGTCAGGTCCAGCGAGCTCTCCAACGGCGGTTTGAACACGCTCCACGCGTACACCTGACCGATGGCCAGGTGCACCGACAACGCGGCGGGCGGGATCAACCAGCGGTTCCAGCCCGGTGGGGCGATCGTGCGAGAGCGGTCCAGGAAACCCACTGCCCGACACCTCCGTAACCTGGTGAGTGGCTTGCGAAAAAACTTAGCCAAGAGAAGGAGTTCGCGATGGGGCGAGTCACCGTGCGTCGCCCAGTGGTCACGTATGCGCGACGAACGTCCCGGAAACGGGTCGACGCGCTGGCCGCCGAGGAACCCTTGGAACTGCGGGTAGGCGGCAAGGCACTGACCGTGACGATGCGCACACCCGGGCACGACGTGGAGCTGGCGCACGGTTTCCTGCTCAGCGAAGGCGTCATCGGCGGCCTGGCGGACATCTCGGTCGCCCGGTTCTGCGAAGGCACCGGGCCCGACGGCCTCAACACCTACAACGTGCTCGACGTGACCCTCGCCGACGGCGTGGCGCCGCCCGACCCTGGCGTCGAGCGCAACTTCTACACCACGTCGTCGTGCGGCGTCTGCGGCAAGGCGGCCCTGGACGCGGTCAAGCTGAAGACCAACCACTCCCCCGCCGCCGACGACTGCACCGTCGACGTGGACGTCCTGTCCGCCCTGCCGGACGAGCTGCGCAAGCGCCAGAAGGTCTTCGCCTCCACCGGCGGCCTCCACGCGGCCGGCCTCTTCACCACCACCGGTGAGGCGCTGGTCGTCCGCGAGGACGTGGGCCGGCACAACGCCGTCGACAAGGTCCTCGGCTGGGCCGTGCTCAACAACAAGGTCCCGCTGGCGGGAACCGTGCTTATGGTGTCCGGCCGGGCCTCGTTCGAGCTCGTCCAGAAGGCCGCCATGGCCGGCGTCCCCATCCTCTCGGCCGTCTCCGCGCCGTCCTCCCTGGCCGCCGACCTGGCCGAGGAGCAGGGCCTGACCCTGGTCGGCTTCCTGCGCGACGACTCGATGAACGTCTACACGGGCCACGACCGGATCACCGCATGAGACCGCTGGACGGCGTCACCGTCGTCAGCCTCGAACAAGCCGTGGCCGTGCCCTACGCCACCCGCCTGCTCGCCGACCTGGGCGCCCGGGTGATCAAGGTCGAACGCCCGGACGGCGGCGACTTCGCCCGCCACTACGACACCACGTGCGGCTCGGTGTCGTCCTACTTCGCCTGGACGAACGTCGGCAAGGAATCGGTCACCCTCGACCTCAAGCACCCGGCCGCCCGAGAGGTCCTGCACGACCTCGTCACCACGGCCGACGTCGTCCTGTGCAACCTGTCACCGGCCGCCGCGCGTCGACTGGAGGTGGACTCCTCCTCCTTGCGCCAGGTGAAACCCGACCTGGTGATCGGCGAGCTCTCCGGCTACGGCGAGTCGGGCCCGTACGCCTCCCGCAAGGCGTTCGACGCCCTGGTCCAGTCCGAGACCGGCCTCATCGACCTCACCGGCCAGGACGACGTCACCGCACGCGCGGGCATCTCGGTGGCCGACATCGCCGCGGGCGTGCAGCTCCAGTCCGCCGTCCTGGCCGCCCTCCTCCACCGCTCCCGGACGGGTGAAGGCGCCACGCTCCGGCTCTCGCTCTTCGAAGCCATGGCCGAGTGGATGCACCAGCCCATGCTCTACGCCGCCGGCGCCGGTCAGGCCGCCCCGCGCACCGGCGCGCACCACCCGAGCATCGCGCCCTACGGCCCGTTCCCGTGCGCGGACGGCACCGTGCACCTGGCCGTCCAGAACGACCCCCAGTGGCGCCGCCTGTGCGCCCTCCTGGACCGCCCGGACCTGGCCGACGACCCCCGCTTCACCACCGTCACCTCCCGCGTGGCCCACCGGCCGGCCCTGCACGCCGAACTCGACTTCACCGCCTGGACCACCGCGGACCTGCTCGGCGCGCTCGACGAGGCCGACGTGCCCGCCGCCCTGACCCGCGGCGTCGCCGAGCTGCCCCACCACCCCCAGCTCACGGCGCGCGACCGCCGGACGACGATCCCGGTGCCGGGCGGCGAGGTCACCGCCCTGCGCCCACCGGTCGACTCCACCGCCTGGTCCTGGGACCCGGCGCCCGTGCCCGCGCTCGGCGAGCACACCGACCACGTGCTGCGCGGACTCGGCTACTCGGCGGAGCGGATCGCGGAACTCCGGGCCCGGTCGGCGGTCTGAGGAAACGCGAGCCCGTTTCGCGACGATGTGGTGAGGGGGATCCGGCGTGGGGGAGACACATGGTCAGCAGGCGAACAGCGCTCGCCGCACTGGGCGGCACCGCCCTGGCGGCCGTCGGGGTCACGGCCGCCTGGCACGGCAACGCACCGCTGGGCGAGGCACTGCGCCACGCACTGGGCGTGGCGGGCCCCGTGCCGGCGGTTAAACGCGCCGTGATCACGGTCGACCGCGTCCACTCGCACTACCGGGGCCGCGACGTCGACCTGCTCACCATGACGCCGGCGGGCGTGCCCACGAAGAACCTGCCCATGTCGATCCTCCTGCACGGCCGCCGCGGCGCCGCCCGCACGGCGTCACCGGGCGGCATGTCGGAAGTCCTGGTGGCGGCCGTCAGCCGGGGCCAGGTGCCCCCGTTCGGCTTCGTGGCCGTGGACGGCGGCGACCACTACTGGCACGAGAACGTCCCCGGCGACGACCCGATGGCCATGCTGCTCGAAGAAGTGCCCCGCTGGCTGGCCGAACGGGGCTACGGCGCGCCGTTCGCGTGCACCGGCGTGTCGATGGGCGGCTTCGGCGCGCTCCTCTACGGCCGCAGGCGCCACGAACGCCGTGACCCGGCCAAGGCCATCGCCGTCATCGCACCGGCCCTGCTCACCGACTGGACCGAGATGTCCAAGCGCAACGCCTTCAGCGGCCCCGACCAGTGGGCCTCCCTGGACCCGCTGAAGAACCTCGACAAGCTCGGCACCGCGCCGATCGGCGTCTGGGCGGGCGACCGGGACAACTTCATCACCGGCACGCGCCAGTTCATCGCCAACGCCAAGCCGTCCGTCGCCTCCATCACCCCCGGCGGCCACAACGACGCCCTCTACCGCAAGGTCGTGCCCGACGTGATCCGCTTCCTGGGCAAGCGCATCTGATCACCGGACCCCCACAGGACCTCCACACGACCGTGGTTGCCTGGGTCCATGGCGACGCAGAACCCCACCCCGGACCCGATCACGTACCTGGACCGCGCCGCGGTCGCGGGCCGCGCCTACAAGCAGCGGCTCCTGGACGCCCTGGACCTCCGCCCGGAGCACACCGCGCTCGACATCGGCTGCGGCCCCGGCACCGACCTGCCCGCCATGGCCGAACGCGCGGGCGAGGTCATCGGCGTCGACCTCGACCCCGCCATGGTCGACGAGGCGAGACGGCGCACCACCCACCTGCCGGTGGACGTGCGCCAAGGGGACGTCCACGCCCTGCCCCTGGACGACCGCAGCGTCGACCGCGCCCGGATCGACCGGGTCCTGCACCTGGTCGCCGACCCGGCCGCCGCCCTCTCCGAGCTCCGCCGGGTCCTGCGCCCCGGCGGACGTGCCGCGCTGGCGCAACCCGACTGGGAGACCCTCGCCGTCGACCCGGGCGCGGTGGCCACGAACCTCGCGTTCAACCGCTTCGTGTGCGACCGGGTCGTGCGCAACCCCGTCATCGGCAGGCAGCTGGCGCGGCTCGCGGGCGACGTCGGCCTGACCGTCACCTCGGTCGAGGCCGACGTCCAACTCCTGCACGACTTCGCCGCGGCCGACGAGCTGCTGGGCCTGACCCGCAACGCGCAGCGGGCCGTCGAGGCCGGCCGCATCACCCGACCGGCCGCCGACGCCTGGCTGGCCGACCTCGCCACCGGCCCGTTCCTGGCCGCGTTCACCCTCTTCCGGGTGACGGTCAGCGCGGCGTGAGCGGGGTGCGCCCACTGCGCACCCACTTCAGCACCGCACCCCACGAGCCGTACCCGGCGGCGACGTTGAGGTGCCCGCCACCCACGATCACGTCCAGGTCGACCCGCATCGCCTCGGCCAGCTCCTTGGCCTGCGTGACCGTGCAGTAGGCGTCGCCCTCGCCCACCACCAGCCTGGTCGACACCGCCGCCCGCCGCACCACCGTCGGGTCGAGCACGGGGTGCAGGAACCCGGAGATCAACGGCTCGTCGGCGAAGTCCGGGGCGGGCGGCGCGACCAGCAGCACCCGGTCGACCCGCAGCGCCTCGTCGAACTCGCCGGCCGCGTGGTGCAGCCACAGCAGCACCGCCAACGAGTGCGCGACGACCACCCGTTCGACGGACCCGGCCGCGGGCATCGCGGCGAGGTGCGACCGCAGCTCGTCCAGCCACACCGACAGCTCCGGCTCGTCGGGTGAGCTGAACCGCGGCAGGTCCACGGACCCACCGTGGTGGGCCAGTTCACCTGCCAGCCAGTTCTGCCAGTGCTCCGGCCCGGAACCACCCAGGCCGTGCAGGATCAGCGTGTGCGGGAGGGACAACTCACGCCGACTTCTCGCGACGCTCCCGGCGGGAAGGCTGCCGGGCCACGATCGTCGGGTTGACGTTCTCCTTCACGGTCTGCTCGGTGATGACGACCTTGGCGACGTCCGTGCGGCTCGGGATGTCGTACATCACCGGCAGCAGGACTTCCTCCATGATCGCCCGCAGGCCGCGCGCGCCCGTGCCGCGCAGGATCGCCTGGTCCGCGACCGCCTCCATCGCCGTCCGGGTGAACTCCAGTTCGACCCCGTCCATCTCGAACAGCTTCTGGTACTGCTTGACCAGCGCGTTCTTCGGCTCGGTGAGGATGCGGACGAGCGATTCCTTGTCCAGGTTCGTGACGCTCGCGACCATCGGCAACCGTCCGATGAACTCGGGGATCAGGCCGAACTTGATCAGGTCCTCGGGCATCGAGTCGGCGTAGTAGTCCGCCGCGTCGACCTCGGCCTTGGTCCGCACCTCGGCGCCGAAGCCGAGACCGCGCTTGCCGACCCGGTCCTGGATGATCTTGTCGAGGCCCGCGAACGCGCCCGCCACGATGAACAGCACGTTCGTCGTGTCGATCTGGATGAACTCCTGGTGGGGGTGCTTGCGACCACCCTGCGGCGGCACCGAGGCCGTCGTCCCCTCCAGTATTTTCAGCAGCGCCTGCTGCACACCTTCACCCGACACGTCGCGCGTGATCGACGGATTTTCACTCTTTCGAGCGATCTTGTCGACCTCGTCGATGTAGATGATGCCGGTCTCGGCGCGCTTGACGTCGTAGTCCGCCGCCTGGATGAGCTTGAGGAGGATGTTCTCCACGTCCTCGCCCACGTAGCCCGCCTCGGTCAACGCCGTGGCGTCCGCGATGGCGAACGGCACGTTCAGCATCTTCGCGAGCGTCTGGGCCAGGTAGGTCTTGCCGCACCCCGTGGGACCGAGCATGAGGATGTTCGACTTGGCGAGCTCCACGCCGTCGTCGCGGCCCTCACGCCCGCGGTCACCCGCCTGGATGCGCTTGTAGTGGTTGTAGACCGCCACCGAGAGCGTGCGCTTGGCCTCGTTCTGGCCGATCACGTACTGGTCGAGGAACTCGTGGATCTCGGCGGGCTTGGGCAGCTCGTCGAGCTTGACGTCACCGGCCTCCGCGAGTTCTTCCTCGATGATCTCGTTGCAGAGGTCGATGCACTCATCGCAGATGTAGACACCCGGTCCGGCGATGAGTTTTTTCACCTGCTTCTGGCTCTTGCCGCAGAAAGAGCACTTCAGCAGGTCGCCGCCGTCACCGATACGTGCCATGACCGCTGACCTCTGTCCCCTCCGGCGCACGACCTGGTGAGGTGCGCCTGACTGCTGATGTGGCGAGTGCCCGCTGGATGCGGGGTCCGCCCGTTCCCCTCGACGGTACCTGTCCTACCCGCCTGTGCGGGAGGACCAGCGTGCCCCCGACACGCCTCGCTGAGCAGGACCCCTGGTCAGCTCGGCGTGTCGGGCGCCACGCCGGGGCTACTTCGCCGAGAGCTTCCGGTAGGGCAGGACGCTGTCGATGAGGCCGTAGTCCTTGGCCTCGTCGGCGGTGAGGATCTTGTCGCGCTCGATGTCCAGGCGCACCTGCTCCGGGGTCCGGGTGGTGTGCCGGGCGAGCGTGGTCTCCAGCAACCGGCGGACCCGCTGGATCTCGTTGGACTGGATCTCCAGGTCGGAGACCTGCCCGTAGACGCCCTCGGTGGCCGGCTGGTGGATCAGGATCCGGGCGTTCGGCAGCGCGTGCCGCTTGCCCGGGGTGCCCGCCGCGAGCAGCACCGCCGCCGCCGAGGCCGCCTGGCCCAGGCAGTAGGTCTGGATGTCCGGGCGGACGAACTGCATGGTGTCGTAGATGGCCATCAGCGAGGTGAACGAGCCACCGGGCGAGTTGATGTACATCAGGATGTCGCGGTCGGGGTCCTCCGACTCCAGCACGAGCAGCTGGGCCATCACGTCGTTGGCCGACGCGTCGTCCACCTGCACGCCGAGGAAGATGATGCGCTCCTCGAACAGCTTGTTGTACGGGTTGGACTCCTTGATGCCGTAGCTGGTGCGCTCGACGAACGACGGGAGCACGTACCGGGACTGCGGCGCGTGGAACTGGCTCACTTCAGGTCTCCTGGTGCTCTGCTCGCGGTCAGTTGGTCGACGCCTGGCTGGCGCGGGTGATCACCTTGTCCACGAAGCCGTACTCCAGGGCTTCCTGGGCGTTGAACCACCGGTCGCGGTCCGAGTCGGCGATGATGCGCTCGACCGGCTGGCCGGTGTGCTGCGCGATCAGCTCGGCCATCTCGTGCTTGGTCCGGGTCAGCATGTCCGCCTGGATCGCGATGTCGGCCGCCGTGCCGCCGACGCCCGCCGAGGGCTGGTGCATGAGGATGCGGGCGTGCGGGAGCGCGTGCCGCTTGCCGGGCGTGCCCGCGGAGAGCAGGAACTGCCCCATCGACGCGGCCAGGCCCATCGCGTAGGTCGCCACGTCCGGCTCGATCAGCTGCATCGTGTCGAAGATCGCCATGCCCGCGGTCACCGAGCCACCGGGCGAGTTGATGTAGAAGGTGATGTCCTTCTCCGGGTCCTCGGCGGCGAGCAGGAGGAGCTGCGCCACGATCTGGTTGGCGATGTTCTCCTCGACCTGCGTCCCCAGGACGATGATCCGCTCGCGGAGCAGACGCTCGTAGACCGAGTCGTTGAGGTTCATCCCCGAGGCCGCTCGCATCATGGGCTCCGAGAAAGAGTGCTGCGTCACGTCTGCCTGCCTATCTTTGCGACTGACTAACTGTGCCGAAAGAGTCTCGTAGCAACGACCTTAACGAAGGCGGGCGGCGTCGACGTCCCGACACCGCCCGCGTTCGCTCAGGGCTTCACTCCGCGTTGGCGGGTTCCGGCTCCTCAGTGGACCTGGTCTCGCCGAACAGCTCGTCCAGGTCGAGGGCGTTGCCGGCGGAGTCCGTCACGGTGGCCTGGCGCACGACCGAGGCCAGCGCCTTGCCGCGGCGCACGTCGGCGAAGATCGCGCCGAGCTGGCCGGACTGCTGGGCCCGCTTGACGTACTCGTCCGGGCTGATGCCGAAGCGCTGCGCCTGGTAGATGATCCGCTCGGTCAGCTCGGCGTCGGTGACGTTGAGCTGCTCGGCGTCGGCGATGGCGTCCAGCACGAGCTGGGTCTTGACCGCCTGCTCGGAGGCCTCGCGCACCTCGGTGTCGAACTGCTCCTTGGTCTGGCCCTGCTCGGCCAGCCACTCGGCGAAGCGCGCCTCGTCGTGGTCGAGGGCGTGGATGGCGTCGTGCGCCCGCGCCTCGACCTCGCCCTGGACGACGGCCTCGGGCAGCGGCACCTCGACGCTGGCCAGCAGCGCCTCCAGCACCTTGTCCCGGGCCTGGACGCCCTGCTGCATCTTCTTCACGCGGCCCAGGCGGGTGCGCAGGTCGGCCTTCAGCTCGTCGAGCGTGTCGAACTCGCTGGCCAGCTGGGCGAACTCGTCGTCCAGCTCGGGGAGCTGGCGCTCCTTGACCGAGTTCAGCACCACGGTGACCTCGGCGTCGCGGCCGGCGTGGTCACCGGCGACCAGCGTCGTGGTGAAGTTCTTGGACTCGCCCTCGGAGGCGCCGACCAGGGCGTCGTCGATGCCCTCGACGAGCTGGCCGGAGCCGATCTCGTAGGACAGGCCGGTGGTCTTGGCCTCCTCGACCTCCTCGCCGTCCACGGTCGCCGACAGGTCGACCACGACGAAGTCGCCGGTCTGCGCCGGGCGCTTGACGCCGGTGAGGGTGGCGAAGCGGGCGCGCAGCTCGTCGAGCTGGGTGTCCACGTCCTCGTCGGTGACCTCCTGGTCGTCGACGCTGACGCTCAGCTCGCCGAAGGCGGGGACGGTGATCTCGGGGCGGACGTCGACCTCGGCGGTGAACGCCAGGGACTCGCCGTCCTCGATCTTGGTCACCTCGAAGTCGGGGCGGCCGAGGGTGCGCAGCTCACCGGAGGTGACGGCCTCCAGGTACTTGGCCGGGATCGCCTCCTGGACGACCTCGTCCAGCACGGGCGCGCGGCCGATGCGGCTCTCCAGCACGCGGGCGGGGGCCTTGCCGGGGCGGAAGCCGGGGATGCGGACCTGCTTGGCCAGCTTGCGGTACGCGCGGTCGAAGTCCGACTTGAGCTCGTCGAACGGCACCTCGACGTTGATCCGGACCCGCGTCGGGCTCAGGTGCTCGACGGTGCTCTTCAACGTGGTCTCCTCGTAACGGGCATGACGTGCGGAACACCCCGTGAACGCGTCTGGGCGCGACGGGATTCCGCCTGAGTCTAGGTGGTCGGCCGGCGCGGCGGCGCTAGCACCCCGGGTCGAGGGGCCGCAACCGGCCGCGCGGGGGCCTCGTGACCATTGTCGCGGCAATACCCGCTCGCCGGGAATCCCTTTGCGGCATGCCGCAGGAATTCGCGGCACCGGTGGAATTTCGCCCGTTCGGGCCACGCGACCGTGCCGTCTCGCGGGCGCGCCCGACGTCCGGCGGGACGGCCTCGCGGCGGGCCGGCACGGCGCGGCGGAAATCACAACAGTGGTTCCTAACCCGGCCCCGGCGCATCCGGGCCGCCGCCGCGCCACCGCCGTGCCGCCCGACCCGCGCCCGGCGCGCCGACATCCCCCGACCGGACCCGCGAGACCGCAATTTCGCGGTCTCGCCAGAGGCGGATCGGGGGTACCTATGCGGCTCAACGGCTGATCGACAGGGTCATTCGTTAGGCCATTCGAGTGGCACTGGGAGCCGCGACCACGGCGGAGCGCGTCATCACCGAGCGGGGCCACCGCGGAGTCGTGTAACACGTATGCCGTAGAGCCGACTAACAGTCGGCGACCGCCAGCGAGGGGAGGTTCGCCAGAAAGAGTGAATTGAGGCCGTTTGGAGTAGTGCTCGACAGAAAACTTTCACTTGTCGAGATGACTCCAACCGCCGTAGTCCATTAGTGTGGGTTTCAGGTAGCGTGACGCCCGGATCCGCATGTTGGACCAGCAATAATTCACGTTGCCGGACGTTCTGGGGGGTCAGCAGCGGACGCAACCGGCAACCGGGACCGACAGGAACGAGCGAGACAATGTCATCGAGCTCTTTAACCACCTACCAGACAAGGTGCCGATGACCCGATGAGATCCATTCCGCCGCTGCCGAACACTATCCCAGGACCACTACTGGGCGCCGGCTGCGACTTCGGGGTCCGACGGGCCCCGGGCGCACCTGCCGGCCACCGCGTCCCACCCCTCGCGGTAGCGCGGCGATGTTGATCGACCTCAGGCCACGCGCACGCAGAAGCGCAGCCAGGTCAACTGCCGCCACGCACAAGAGATCACGATGCCGTCCCGCACAGGCCTCATCGTGGACCACTTACACGCACCGTTGGGGAGCTCCATGGAGACGCGTCAGCTTTTGGCGTTCACAACTGTGGTTCAAACGGGCAGTTTCACCAAGGCAGCCGCCACGCTGAATTGCTCGCAACCCACTATAACCACTCGGATCAAGGCACTCGAAGAGACCCTCGGCGTGCCGTTGTTCCGACGACTTCCGCGCGGCATCCAGATGACCTCTGCCGGTGTCGAGCTTTTACCTTTCGCGCGGAACATCATCACCCTGACCGACAAGGCCAGGAAAGCGATCACGATGAACGGCGAGCCGCACGGCAAGCTGGTCATCGGCAGCGCACAGAGTCTGACCGACTACCGTCTGCTACCACTGATCGAGTACATGTGCTGGCGCTACCCGAGCGTCCAGATCTCACTCCACTCGCGCAACACCCAGGCCAACCTGACCTCGGTGCGTGAGGGGCGGCTGGACTGCACCTTCTTCATCGGCTCCGTGGAGCCCCGCGAGGGGCTGGAGACGACGGTGCTGTGCCCGGAGCCGTTGGTCATGGTCGCCGGTCCGACCCACGCCCTGACCAGGCGTTCGGTGATCACCGAGGACGAGCTGCGTGGGAGCACGCTCATCCGGGCCGAGAACGGCGCCAGTTACTACGAGCAGTTCGAGCAGGCCCTGGGCCTGCAGGAAGCCGAGTCGAAGTCGCCGGTGCTGGCGCTCGACTCGATCGACGCCGCCAAGCGGGCGGTCGCCTCGGGTCTGGGGATCTCGCTTGTCCCCGAGGTGACGGTCGCCGCCGAGCTTGACGACGGCAGGCTCCGCCGCCTGCCCTGGGTCCCGCCGTTCCGGGTCTACACCCAGTTCGCGTGGCGCCAGGACAACTCCACCAACCCGTCGGTGACGGCGCTGGTGTCGGCGGCGGCGCAGGTGGTCAGCGAGCAGGTGGCGACTCCGGCATGACACTGGGGAGCCGTTCTTGAGCACCCGGGCGCGGGTGTGCTCAAGAACGGCCCGCGTTTCGCGGGGCGGGTGCCGGGTAGCACGAAGACATGACCGTCAAGGCGAGTGACCTGCGTGAGCTGCTGACGTCCGACCTGCCGGACCCGAACCTCGTCCTGATCGAGGGCAGGCTCGAGGTGATCCCGGTGGACGACCTGGACGCGGACCGCTTCCGCGGCGCCATGCTCCTGCTCTCGAGAGCCGAGCTCCTGGGGCGGGGCGTCGACGAGACCTCGTCGGACGACGACCTGGAACGCCAAGCGGCCACGATCTCCACCGCCGTCAACGAGCTGGGCGGCTGAGAAGAGCCCTGACCAACCACGAGGCCGGCCAGGGCGACCGTCGGGGCGACAGGATTTGAACCTGCGACCCCCCGCTCCCAAAGCGGGTGCGCTACCAAGCTGCGCCACGCCCCGGTCCACCCAAGCCTATCGCGACCGGCTAAGCTGACCACGCGCCCACCCCGGTAGGCGCGATGCGGGTGTAGCTCAATGGTAGAGCCCCAGCCTTCCAAGCTGGTCATGCGGGTTCGATTCCCGTCACCCGCTCTCGACTTCCCCTTGCAGGTCAACAGCGGTGCCACCCATCTCAGGGCAGCACCGCTGTCGCGTCTCTGATCACGTCGTGCGATTAGCGTGCGATTGACTCGCCTTCACCCGCTCGCTGAGCTTGTCGGCGATCTCACGGTCACGCTCGCTGGTCGCGTGCTGGTAGATAAGCGCCGCCCTCATGCTGCCGTGGCCCATCCGATGCATCAGCTCTCGCGTGCTGGCACCGGCCGCAGCAGCCAGGTTGTTGCCCGTGTGGCGCAGGTCGTGGAAGTGGAAGCCCTTCGGGAGTCCGACCTTGGACACCGTCTTGATCCACTTCACGGACCGGTGCCAGTTGCCTCGCTTGAGCGCCGCGCCCTTCTCCCCGGTGAAGATCAGCTCGTCCGGACCGGCCTTCACAAACGCCATCAGGTGACGTCGAAAGTCGTCCACGAGGATCTCGGGCATGGCGACCGTCCGGAAGCCAGCCGCTGACTTCGGTGGCCCTTCCACGAGCTTCCCCGAGTTGAGCTGAGCCAGCCTCCGAGGCACCCGGACTGATGGCGCGTCCAGGTCGACGTCACACCTTCGGAGGGCGATCAGCTCACCCCATCGCAGACCCGTGAGGGCAGCGGCCAGGATCAGCACCCGGAAGCGAGGCGGCACGGTCTCCGACAGGGTGAACACCTGCTCGACGGTCGCCACGGGCCGTTCCGGAGCCTTCTCTTGGTCCACTCCCTTGATGCGGCACGGGTTCCGCTTGATGCGGTTGTCGTCCAGGGCGGTGTTCATGATCGCCCGCAGCAGCCGGTACGCCTTGGCCGTCGTGGTGTCTGAACGGCCGTTGTCGAGCAGGTGCCGCCGCCAGGTCCGCACGGTCTCCGTGGTGATCGAGTTGAGCAGCTTCTCGCCGAGGAACGGCACGACGTGCAGCCGGAACTGCCGCTCGTACTCCTCGCGAGTGCGGACGCCGAGCTGCCGTTCCTTGATCCACCGCTCCCCGTACTCCTTGAGCGCGACCTTGCCGAGCAGCGGGTCGACCCACTCACCGCGGAGTAGGTCGGCCTCGACCGTGGACAGCCAGGCGTTGGCATCGGTCTTGGTCGGGAACGTCTCCGGCGCGTTCCGGCGGAGGCCGTCAGGCCCGAGGTAGCTCGCTTGGTGCCGACCGGACGGCAGCTTGCGGACGTGGCCGAACTGCCGATGGTTCTTCTTGTTCGCCATCAGGCAGCCCTCCAGACCGGTTCGACCCGACCGGCGTTGATGAACTCGTCCACGTCGGCCCGCTTGAGCCGGACGTGCCGCCCGAGGTGGTGGAACGCGATCCGGCGCTCTGAGATGAGCCGGCGGACGAAGCGGACGGTCGTGTTCATGTAGTCCGCCGCTTCCTGAACCGTGAAGTGCTCCTTCATCGTCTTCTCCCCCATTTACGCAGCTTGAGACGTTGCCGAACGGTCTGGCGGACTGGCCGAGGCGAGCAGCGCCGCCGTGTACTCGGCCTTCCATCGACGCCGCTCCGCGACCGCCCGCAGCAGCAGGTGAGGTCTTGGGGGCACGTTCGGGTCACCGGGCTGCACGTTGTTCCAGACGACCCGTTTTGGCTGGTCGTCCCCGGTGATCCCCACGTCGGCAAGCAGTTGCCGAACGAATTCCTTGCGGTCGTGCTTGTGGTCGGCCAGCGACTTTCCGGACCACTTCCGCGACACCAGCACCCGCCGACCGGCGACACCGAGCGTTGAGCGCTTGTGCGCCTTGCCCTTGCACTTGCCCGGCTCCATCGACAGCCGAGCCCCACGAGGCTGGACGCCGTAGAGCAGCCAGACCGGGCACTGCGGCGAGCACGGGGTGACCGCCAGTTCCGCACACAGCCGTTCGGCGTGGTCCTCCTGGCGGCCGGTCTGGGCGTCGAAGCACTCCCCGATGCTCTTGGTTAGGTACTTCGTCAGGTAGCCGATGTGGCGTCCGGCCTCTTCGGTGCCGCCGAGGATGCCCTTCGAGTGCACCTGGACACCGAACCGCGCCACGTGCGCGGGTGCGTCCACCTGGTCGAGGGCTTCCTCCCAGGTCGGCAGCGGTTCGCGGGTAGTCGGGTCAATGAACCCCTTCGCCCGCGAGTCCCACACCGGCCGGTTGTCTCCGCCGTACTTGATCTCGTCATGGTTGGGCCACCACACCTGGTGGTAGGTGGCCTCTGCGACCGCCCGCAGCTCCGCCCGCGAGATCGAACCCCGGATAGCGGCGTGCCAGTGTGGCGCCAGTCGCCGCTGAGGTTCGACGGTCGAGAAGTACTGGACGTCCCAGCCGACGCACCGCCGCAGGTTCTGTACGAACCGGTCCAGCAGGGCCGCGAAGTGCACCGCGTCCCGAGCCGCCCGCCGGTAGTCGTAGGTGTTCGGGTCTACCGGTGTGCCATCCGAGCGCACCTTGCCGTAGCTGTCGAGCGTCAGCGTGAGGAAGGTCGAGGGCTGGTACTTGCCGCCGAACACCCGCCCAACCGTGCGCTTGGCGACCGGCCGCCGAGGCAGGTTCGGCGCGTCCTGCCGCCGCCTGGTCGACCGCTTCCGCACCGCCCGAGGCCGAGCCTCCAGAGCTGGGAGCGAACCGCGGACTCCAAGCTGCCGCAGCTCCGCATCAACCTCGGCGACCTCTTCCCGAACCTCCTCCGCCCCGATCTCGTCGCCCTCCTCGACGGCCTGCCGGTACACCTTCACCAGGTCGGCCCGGTAGGCGGTCAGCGCCCGCTGATCGTCATTGGGCTGATCCGGGGTGAAGTCGGGTTCCTCGGTCAGGTGCCATCCCTCGCGGCACTGCGCCATCCGTAGCCGCCGGTTCTTCTCCGCGCACGTCGGGCACACGCTGGCGACCGTCGAGCCGCACGGCACGGGCACGATGTCCACCCGCCCGGTGTCCAGGTCGACCCGCTCCTTGGCCAGTGGCCTGACGCAGACGCCGTGCTCCTCAGCCACTGCCCGAGCCACATCAAGCGCCGCCGGCTGCTTCATCCGGTCGGCCCGGGTCAGGTACTCGCTCATGCCGCGACCTCCCCACTGCCGTCCGGCCGAGTCGGGAAGTCGTGCACCTTTGCATCGGCCAGGAAGACGCTCAGCTCCACCAGATCCGCATCGGTGACGTGGAAGGCCCGAGCCCTCTCCGGCTCCCGCTGCCCGTCCTCCTTGGCCCAGGCGACGCCGGGTGTGTTCTCGCTGATCTCGTGGGCTGCCGCGCCCCGCTGCCGCACACCGTCGCCAAGGACCATGTCCACCTGTTGCGGCTCGTCCAGGCGCAGCGCCACACGGGTGCTGAACAGGTGCCGGAACCCGACGACCTCCTTACGCGGGTCCTGCACCAAGCCCACCACGGCGTAGCCGGGTGCACGCCCTTGCGAGGTGATCGTCTGGATGGCCCGCACCGCTCGTTCCCTGAGCTGCTTATCCGGCTGGTAGGCGATCAGGTCCGCCAGCTCATCCACCACCAGGACCGTGAACGGCTCCCCCGTCGACCTCGCCCACAACCGCCGCACACCCCGGTACCGCGATGCCCGCTCCTTGACCTCTGCGGCGATTTCCTCAAGCAGCGCAACGGCTGCCTGCCCGTTGTCGTACACGACCCGATCGAAGGCGTCCGGGCACTGCCCGAGTTCCATCCCGCCCTTCGGGTCGATCCCCACCAGCCGCACCAAGCCCGCCCGCACCGCCGGAGCGAGCTGCCACACCAACGACCACAACACCGAGCCCTTGCCCGCACCGGGCACGCCGACCACGAGCACCTGAGACCCGAGCAGACGAAGCCGCCACGGGCTACCGGTCTCGGTCCGGCCGACCACCACCCGCTTGAGATCCACCTCGGTCGAGTCCGTCAGCGCGGGTACCGGCAACGGGCGCAGCAACGGATCGCGGTGGACGAAATCCAGCTCGATCACCCGAGGCCGCAGCACCCGCACCCGACACGACCGAGCCCCGAACGAGTGCGCCAGGCCGTCCCGCCGCAGCTCCCACGCCTCAGGCGACTGAGCAGGCACCATCCCCACCCGTACTCGATCTCGCCATCCCTCGGAGCGGACCCGCCGCAACTTGGGCCGGTACTCGCGGCCCCGGTCCCGCTTGGCCAGGTCAGCCAGCCGCATCACCGACCGCCATTTCGGGACGTACACCGTCGCCCGCCGCCACTCGGTCACCAGCCGGTACCAACCGTGGCGCAGGAACGACCGACGATCGAGCTTCGCCCAGACGGTCAGTACTGCGACCAGCGAGACCAACGCCAGCACCAGCGGCGAGAGCCCGAAGCGCCACCAGCACCAAGCCGCCGACAACGGCACCAGCGTCACCACCGGATACCGGATGACCATGAGCACCAAGCGCACGGCACCGACAACCACCAGCCACACCAGCGCCACCAGTGCCGCAATCCACTTCGCCTTGCCGGGGACGAGCACCCACCACGGCACCCGAGGCCGCACACCCTCGAACGGAGCCGGGTCGACCCACTTCCCGCCGTTCATCGCACACGCCCCACGGGGGCGAAAATCAGCGGCAGCCATCCCAGGCAGCCGCAACAAACGAGCTGGTTCGGGGCGTAGACACCGAACCGCTTGCACGCCCCACAGGGGCGACCGTTGGACAACTTCCACACTGTCGGAGCACCGCGCCGACTTGACGCGCGCACCCCACGTACCGATAGCCTCGACATGACCGGAATCCCTTGTGTGGTAACGAAAGCACGCGAAAGTTCCGGTCGGTGTGTCGCCGGGAAACAGCTTCAGCCCGCCAAGACTCGAACCTGTTTCCCCGCGACCCCACCAACCAGCAATTCAGATCACTTGCCGCACGAGACCGCCCGCACGGTCAATCGCTCGTCTCGACCTCGAACAGGTCCTCGAACTCGAACGGCGCGAGCGCCTTCAACGCCCCACTGATGAACCGCGCACCGGGCCGCAGCTCACCGTTACGGGCACGCTTCACCGTCGACCGGTTGAGCCCCATCGCCTTGGCCAGCGCGTAGTCCGAGTGAAACCCCGCCAACCGCACCGCCTTGGTGAACGCGTCACCGCGCAGCCTGACCGTGTACCTCGGCTCACCCACGCCGAAGCCAACATGGACCACGGCCACCGCCGCGCCCTCGGACCCATTCGACTCGACCGCCTGCCGGCGCTTGCTGCGAACAGCCGCCGCATCGGCGAGGGCTTGGGCGATCTTCTTGCCCTTCTCCCAGTGCTGCTCCGCGAGGAAGACCGCCTCCCTCTGCCGCCCACGATCGGACTCAGCGACCCGCCGATACACCTCAGCCGCCCGGAAGTGGAAATCCCGCCAGTCCGCGCGCGTCGCCTCAATCGAGGGCATCACCTCGACCAACGCGTCATGAGCCCCCCGAAGCGTCGTCGCCGATCCCACCGCCGACCACAACTCCTCCAGAAGATTCACTCCCACTCATCCCCCTCCACACCCAGCGCAACGCCGCCCTGCTTCAACGCCGAACGCAGCCTGTTGACCGAATCCCGCTCGACCACCAGAACGGCAGGGAACGCCTTACCGAAACGAATCTCCACCCGGTCCTCAAACGCCACCGGGTATGCGCGAATCGGAAGATCATCGGTCACGTGGAGCCGCACCATTTCGCCGCCCATGGGGTCACGCAGCCTTGGCAGCGGACTTGACGACGACCGGCTTCATGCCCGAGGCCCTCAGGCTGTACCCGAGCTTCGCCCGACACCTGTGCCGCTCGCCCCCGTGGCTCCCCCGGCACGCCTTGTCGTCAATCCAGGGCGTCACCGTCAGCCCTTCGAAGACCACCGGCCGCACATCCGTCCCCGGGATCGCCTCCGGCGGCACCGGCTGGTGCGGGGCCGCGATCTTCACCGTCACCACGGCGTCCGTCTTCCGCTCCGCCGCTTGGTCGATCACCAGGACTGACCACACCAACAGTCCGGTCTCCTTGTCCGCCTCCTGCTGGACCGGCAACCCCTTCGCCCGCTCCTCGGCCGATTGGAACCTGAGCACCGGCTCGACACCCATCACCAACGCGCCACGGGGAAAGACGAAGTCGTGCGTCGCCGGGAGCCTGCTCCCACCACTGATCGCCACAGCCGATCTCCTGTCATCAGCGTCGGCTGGACCCTTGGTCCAGCACCTTGACACCAACCACTTTCGGCTGATCAGCGGGACGCAAGCACCGCATAGCGGGACTTCTAAGGACGTCCTTGCTAGCTTAAAGACGTCCCAAGTCGTTACAACGGGGGTACACATGGCCAACGAACGACTACGAGAAGCCCTGCTCCGCAACGGCCTGAACCTCGACCACATCGCCCGAGCCACCGGCGTCGACCCCAAGACCGTCGAACGCTGGATCACCAAGGGCCGCGTCCCCTACCCCCGCCACCGCCACACCATCGCCTCGATGGTCCGCGAGACCGAGAACTACCTCTGGCCGGACGCCGTAGCCGCGGACCGCAAGGCCGAGATCGCCGAGTCCGAGGTGGTCAAGGTCTACCCCCACCGCAACAACATCCCCGCGGACCTCTGGGACCGACTCCTCAACGACGCCACCAAGCACATCGAGGTGCTCTCCCTGGCCGCCCTCTTCCTGGTCGAACGCCCCACCTTCGCCAAGGAGCTGCGTCTCAAGGCCGAGCAGGGTGCCAAGATCCGTCTCCTGTTCGGCGACCCCGCAGGCCGTGAAGCAGCGCGCCGCAGCGAGGAAGAGCAGCTAGGAAAGGGCACCGTCGCCGCCCGCATCCGCAACGCCCTAGCGTTCGTCCGCCCGCTGGCCGACGTCCCCGGCATCGAGGTCCGCCTACACAAGACGACCCTCTACAACTCCGTCTTCCGCTTCGACGACGAAATGATCGTCAACACCCACGTCTACGGCTTCCCCGGCGCCCACGCCCCCGCACTCCACCTACGCCGACTCTCCGCAGGCGACCTCTTCGAGACCTACTCCGAAAGCCTGGAGACCGTCTGGACCAGCGCGAAGCGCGCCACCTTCTGACAAGGTCGAACCATGACCCGGACCGACTACCTCAACGACCCCAACGCCCCGAAGCCCAACAGCATCCGGGTAGCCGTCAGCGCCATCGTCCAAGACTCCACCGGCCGCCTCCTGATGATCCGGCGCACCGACAACGACAAGTACGCCATCCCCGGCGGCGGCCAGGACGTAGGCGAAACCCTCGCCCAAGCGGTAGTGCGCGAGGTCGAGGAGGAGACCGGCATCCATGTAGAGGTCACCGGCCTGGTCGGCCTGTACTCCAACCCTAACCACGTCATCGCCTACGACGACGGCGAGGTCCGCCAAGAGTTCTCCATCTGCTTCCGCGCTCAACCCATCGGAGGCGAGCTGCGCACAAGCAGCGAATCCAAGGAAGTCCTCTGGGTAGAACCCGACCGCCTACCCGACCTCGACATACACCCGTCAATCCGCCTACGCATCGACCACGGCCTCAGCAACCGCGCCGAGCCCTACTTCACCTGACCTCAACCCCAGCAGCCCTCAACCGAGCCTCCGTCCGCTCCACCGCCGCCACCAACTCAGGCTCCGCCTGCCGGATGAAAACCGTCACCAGGTCTTCCAGCCCATACCGCGCCTGAATCTCCGCGATCCGCTCACGAACCCCGGTCGTGTCGCCATACGGCCCGGTGGTCATATCCGCCCACCACAGTGCATCCCGCAGCGGCGTCTCCTCATCCACCCAACGCGCCAGCTCAGCCGAGTACCCCCTCAACTCGGCCTCTCGGTAGGCACAGGAGTGATGTGCCACAAGCGCACACAACCGCTCAGAACACCCCTGGTCTTCGAGATACCGAGCCCCATCAAGCGGATGAAACCCAGTCTCGGCAATCTCCGGCGCGTACCCCACATCGTGAAGAACAGCCGCAGCCGTCAACAGCTCGCGCTCCGCTTCCGCGATGACTCCAGCCGCCAGCCCAGCTCTCTTCGCAACACCCTGCACATGCGCCCACCGCCGAGGCAACGACGAGGCAAGCCGACCTTCGGCCACCGAGTAGGCCCGCGCGACCAGATCCACACCCACACCCTAGGCAGGCCGTTCGCACCGCAACACCGCAACAGCCCCCAACCTGCCGCGTTGCCGAATTCCGCTCTACGGGATCAAGGCGCGCCGCCTGCGGCAACGCGCGGCCAGTCCGGCCTCACGTTTTCACCGACTCCCCGCATCGCGGCACGCCGGGCTCCCGCTCCGCTCCGCCCGTCGGCCGCACGCGGAGTCGGCGCACGCGGCCGGATGACTGCACGCGGAGGTGCTGCGTTCGGACGAGAATCGCTCCCAGCGTCCAGGGTTCCGACGATCGCGCAGTCACAGACTTCACAGCGCTGGGCACGGCGATCGGCTGCCGCGGCGGCTCCGCCACCTTGCCACCGTCAGTCTTAATCGACGTCAGGCGCGCCTCGTTGAGGCGCACCAGTAGAGACTATGTGCGAGAATTATGGAACGGAACCGAAAATCTCTCACACTAGCTGAACCTGACCCCAACCTGTATCCTGCCGAGAAGAATACTCCACCTACGCACGGTTAACGCCGTTCAGAGGAGCCATGCAGCACACCGCCGAAACCATCGCGGAGCAGATATCCACTCTCTTGCGAACCAAAGCAGAGAAGACGGGCGAGAATTTTACTTTCAAGATGGACCGCTACGTGTCCTCACCTGTAAGCGAGGACAAGCTAACCGAGATCGCTTCTGAGATCGCCAACTTTAAACGCGGCGAAGGTGTGTCAGTTTCGACACCGAAAACCTTTGAGGCCCTAGTAAAGCGCCACACGAACCGACCAGCACGAGCCCTGCGAGAAGGAATTCAACTGGACGATGTCCAGCAGGGCCTGACATACGAAATCGGACCGCCGACAATACCCTTCCTGTTGCACTTCCTCTCCGACGCTCTCCGGTTGGACGGTGCGAGGATTTTCCGAACCTTCGGACTATTTGTTGGTTTCCGTTATTCCGATGGACCTAAAGACCAGTGGGATGCCTTGGATACCTTACGGAACGTAGGATCGTTTACAACAATCCGCATCATTTCCGACAAGCCTCGACCTGAATCCTACTGGACGCAGCACGCAGAAGCCGTGTACTTCCACCTCGGATACAACCTTGATGTAGCCCTGATGCCGGTATTAAGCGTAGACGAACTCAAGCGATCGTCTGCAATATCGCGCACGAGACGATCACGCGCAAAAGAAATCGACGCCCCACGACGCCACTACGTTAGTGATCTAGTGTTCCACTACCAGCTCGCCGTATCGGCGGAAAGCCCCATGCTGGAATACCTCTCTTACTACCATGTGGCAGAACACTGGTTTGAGAACATCGTGCAGGATGACCTAGTCGAACAGGTGCAGACCATAATCACGTCGCCGAAATTCTCATATCGCCGGAAGCGTGACATCAGAGAGCTCATTAAGAAGGTCAACAAGGCCGTACAGCTCAGAAGCGAAGAAGTGGTTATAAATGAGCAGATTGCCCTCCGACTCACCCTTCAAAAGCACGTCGACCTAGCTCAGATCCTACAAGAGTTGCGCGCCTTCGACCCTGCGCTACCCGAGTACTACAAAAATACGGCAGTTCCCTTCTCCGATGGCGATAAAGTTGACCTTAATTCTGACGATCAGCCGGCGGTCTACCAGGCGCTAAGTCGCAGAATTTATAAGACAAGAAATGCACTTGTGCACAGCAAGGAAGGCGCGAGGAGTCGGTTTACACCCTTCTCGGATGACGTGGCATTGACCCCGGAGCTACCTCTAATGAGATTCGTCGCTGAGCAAATCATTGTGGACACATCCACGCCTCAGGATGGGTAGAGACGCGCACGCAATGGACCTACGTGGCTCGTTGAGGCACGCAACCAGGTGGTTGCTGCGTGCGATTATCGTGCGATTAGCCCAGGTCAGCGACGGTCAACAGCGGTCAACAAGGACAAGAGCAGGTGCTGGCAAGGAGCGGTGAGCTGGGGTTGACGCCGCCCTTCCAAGCTGGTCATGCGGGTTCGATTCCCGTCACCCGCTCCAGACTCTTCTTGCTGGCAGAGCCCTCATAGACCGTCCCACGTGGACGGTCTTTTGCGTTCTGCGGAACGTCCGGACCCCTCGCGTGCCCGCGCCGCCAGGTCGCGTGGCGGTAGCGGCAGGTGGACGGCGCGGTCCTTTGTGGATGGTTGTGCCCCTGGTGGAGATGGGGCCGGTGGGGTGGGCTGGGGTGGGTTTGATAGGTGGTGGTCTGCGGTTAGGTGGGGATTGGTTGGGACCAGTGGGGCGGCGGGCCGGCAGGTTCATGCTGTTGGGGTTCGGTTTGGTTGATGATTGGTTTCCGGTTCGGAGTTAGAGTGGTTCGGGCGAGTTGTTGTCAACCCCCTCGACACGTGCGGGCTCGTCGTGTGGTTGTGGGGAGCGGTCGCGCGAGTTGGGCTGCTTCCCACGACCCGCACGTCCACTTGGCTCATCATGGGCACATGCGTCTGGACCAGATCGTGGTGGATTGCCTGGACCCGGCACGGCTCGTGCGGTTCTGGGCGGGGTTGCTCGGTGGTGAGGTGGTGGAGCGGGAGCACGGGTGGGCGCACGTCGTGCCGCCCGGGTGGCCTCGGATCTCGTTTCAGCCCGTGCCGGAGTCAAAGGCGGTGAAGAACCGGCTTCACCTGGACGTCGACGTCGACGACATCGGCGCGGCGACGGAGAAGGCCGTTGGGCTCGGGGCGACGAAACTGGGTGGCGTGCAGACCGACGAGCAGGGCAGCTTCCAGGTGCTGCTGGACCCGGCGGGCAACGAGTTCTGCTTCGTCAAGGCCGCCCCCTAGGACGTGATGGCGCGGCACAGCGCCTCGCCGAAGCGGATCGCCAGCACCACCATGAGCACGCCGATGGCGAAGGTCACCAGGCATCTCAGGATCACGCGCAGCTTCCTCACGCGCACAGTGTGCCTCCAATTCAGCCCGTAGCAGCGGCAACGGCGGAACGCAGCGCGCGCACGACCGCGACATCCCCCTCCACCGACACGTCCTCCTCCCCGACCCGCCCCCACAACCACAGGTCCACCGCGGACGCGGAGCCGCTGACGACGGCCGCCGGGTCGGCTCGAGGGCAGTAGTCGACGATCCCCTCGTGCAGCGCCACGGTCCACTCACGGCCCGGTACGCGCAGCGTCACGGCTCGCCCTGACGTGTGGACACCGGGTGGCTGGTGGCAGCCCAACCACAGCCGCAGCACCTCGTCGACGCCGTCCGCCGCCAAGCCCGGCTCCAACGGCGCCGCCGAGCCGGTCGCGGCCTGCGCGTCGACCCGGTGCACGGCCGTCTCGTGCGCCATCCGCCGCACCCAGAACCCCACCGTCCCGTCCCACGGGCACCACGTCGCCGCAGGTGCGGCCGCGCGCGCCGGATCCAGCACGGCGATCAGCGCCGCCGCGCCGACCCGGTACCAGTCGACCAGGTCGGCGTCACCGGGCGAGCACTCCCAGTCCGCCGGACGCGCGCCGCGCGCGATCCACTGCGCCACCACGCGGTGGATCGAGCCGACGTGCACGAGCAGGTCACCGATCGTCATCCCGGGACACGCCGGCACGTCACGATCAGGTGGTGCCAAAGTTGCTGCGACCGCCAACGCCTCCGCTTCGACGCGGAGCGCCCTCGCCAACGAATGGGCATCCAACGAATGGGCATCCATCGGCGCAGCATCGCGGAACCGACTGCCTGGGTGCGACCCCTGAATTGGATCGCGCACGACGGCCGACCGGCGTATGAACGTGCCATGGCGCTCAACCTCCGCACCCTCACCGCGGACGACCTCCCGGAGTTCCAGCGGGTCGTCAACTCGGCATTCCTGTTCGACAGCGTCGAGGACCAGCTCGAACGGTGGCGTGGCCTCTTCGAGCCGGACCGGCACCACGCCGTGTTCGACGGTGACGAGCTCATCGGCGGCGGCGGCATCCAGACCCGCGAGATCACCTTGCCCGGAGCCGGCCCGGTACCGGTCGCGGCGGTCACGTCGGTCGGCGTGAAACCGGGCCATCGCCGTCGCGGCGTGCTCACCCGCGTCATGCGCGCCCAGCTGCACGGCATGCACGAGGAGGGCGCCGAGGCGATCGCCGCGCTGTGGGCCTCGGAGGCGGGGATCTACCCCAGGTACGGCTACGGGCTCGCGGCCGAGTTCACCCGGCTCGACGTGCCGCACGGCGCGAAGTTCCGCCCCGGCGTGTCGACCGGCGGCGAACGGGTGCGCGAGGTGCCGCGCGACGAGGCCATGCCGGTGATGAAGGCCGTGTACGAAGACCTGCGGCCGTCCCGGACGGGCTGGCTGAGCCGCACGGACGCCGCGTGGGACCACCACCTCGCCGACACCGAGCGCGACCGCGACGGGCTGAGCGCGTACCGCTACGTGCTGCACCCGCAGGGTTACGCGGTCTACCGGATCAAGGCGGACTGGCAGGTGCGCGGCCCGCGCAACGAGCTGCACGTGCGCGAGCTCGCGGCACGGACCGACGAGGCGTACGCGGCGCTCTACCGCTACCTGCTGGACCTCGACATGGTCGGCGAGCTGAAGTTCTTCACCGCCTCCGACGACCCGGGCGTCCACCTGCTGGAGGACTCGCGGCTCGCGCTGCGCGGCCGGGCCGACTCGCTGTGGGTGCGGATCGTGGACGTCGACCGCGCGCTCCCCCTGCGCCGCTACCTCTCCGACGTGGACGTGGTGCTGGAGCTGTCGGACGAGTTCTGCCCGTGGAACGCGGGCCGGTGGCGGTTCACCGTCAAGGACGGCGCCGCGACCGTGCAGCGGGTGGACGACGACCCGGACGTCGTGCTGGACGTGCAGGCGTTGGGGGCCGCGTACCTCGGTGGAACGAGGTTGGCGACGTTGGCGCGGGCCCAACGGGTGAGTGAGGTCACCGCGGGTTCGCTGAACGCCTTGTCACACGCCCTGTTGGGCGACCGGGAGCCCCACTGCCCGGAGGTGTTCTGACCGTTTCGGGAACCTCCGCCCGGCGTGGGGCGTTTTCCGGACAACAAGCACCGGGAGGGTCGATGACCACCACGATCGTGTTGCTCGTGCTGTTGGCCCTGGTGGGCGTGGTCTGGTACGCCGCCCGCTCCGCGGCCGAGAAGCGCCGCCGGGAGCTGGAGGACGCGCAGGCCGAGGCCCGCCGTTGGGTGGAACGGCTCGGCGGCCAGGTGATGAACCTGACCGGCACGGACGTGGCCTCGCAGCAGGCGATGGCCGACGCGTCCGAGCGGTTCACCGCGGCCGGGTCGCAGATGGAGCAGGCGCGCACGGTGGAGCAGTGCCGCCTGGTCACGCAGACCGCGATGGAAGGCCTGTACTACGTGCGGGCCGCGCGCGTCGCGATGGACCTCGACCCCGGTCCCGAGCTGCCGGACCTCACCGGCCAGAGCCGGGCGGGCAAGGTGTCGGAGGAGCGTGACGTCACGGTGAAGGGTCACCGCTACGTCGCCTCGCCGCGGCCGGGTTCGCAGACGCCGCACTACTACCCCGGCGGCGTGGTGGCGGGTCGCCCGGTGCCGGAGGGCTGGTACTCCGAGCCGTGGTGGAAGCCCGCGCTGGTGGCGGGCGCGTGGGGCTTCGCGTCGATGATGCTGTTCAGCGCGATGTTCACGGGCATGGTCGGCGTGCCGGCGGCCGTGGCGTCGGAGGACCCCGGCGGCGCCGAGGACGGCGGTGACGCCGGTGATGGCGGTGGCGACTACGGCGGGGACTTCGGCGGCGGCGACTTCGGTGGCGGGGACTTCGGCGGGTTCTGAGTCAGGCGGGTTCTTAAGGTCAGGCCGGCTGGCAGGTCGGGCACCAGTAGAGGTTCCGGCCGGCCAGCGAGGCGGCGGCGACGGGCGTGCCGCAGACCAGGCACGGTTGGCCGGTGCGGCGGTAGACGTAGACCTCGCCGCCGTGCCGGTCCTGCCGCGGCGCCCGGCCGGTGACCTCGGGCAGGTGCTCGGGCCGCACGGTGTCGATGCGCCCGACCTTCACGCCGGCGCGCATGAGCACGGTCAGGTCGAGCCACAGGTCGTCCCACAACGCCCGGTCGACCTCGTTGCCGGGCACGAGCGGGTGGACGCCGTGCCGGAACAGCACCTCGGCCCGGTAGACGTTGCCGACGCCCGCGAGCACGGTCTGGTCCATCAGCAGCACGGCGATGGACTGGCGCGACCGGGCGATGCGCGCATGGGCCAGGTCGGGTTTCGCGTCACGGCGCAGCGGGTCCGGGCCGAGGCGGGCGCGCAGCGCGGCCACCTCGACGTCGGTGAGGACCTCGCACCGGTTCGGGCCGCGCAGGTCCGTCCAGTGGGTGGGGCCGGCCAGCCGCATCCGCACCTGGCCGACCGGCTGGGTCACCGGGTGCGGCGACTCGGTGAACGTGCCGTAGAGGCCCAGGTGGACGTGCACGGTGGCGTCCGGGCCGTAGACGTGGAACAGGTGCTTGCCGTGCGCCTCGGCGCGCCGGAACAGCCGACCGTCCACAGCGGACGCGGAGAACTTGCCCTGCGGGCTCGACACCCGGACCGTCGAGCCCGCGTACCGGCGCTGGTGCAGCTTCGCCAGGCGGTGCAGCGTGTGACCTTCGGGCATCAGGGCAGGGCCGGCGCCTCGCCGGTGCGCTCGTACTCGCGGAGGATGTCGATGCGGCGCGCGTGCCGCTCCTGCCCGGAGAACGGGGTGGCCAGGAACGCCTCGACGATCGCGAACGCCTCCTCGGTGGTGTGCATCCGGCCGCCGACGCCGATGAGCTGGGCGTCGTTGTGCTCGCGGGCGAGCTTCGCCGTCTCCACGCTGTAGGCGAGCGCGGCGCGGGCGCCGGGCACCTTGTTCGCGGCGATCTGCTCGCCGTTGCCGGAGCCGCCGATGACGATGCCCAGGCTGCCCTCGTCCGCGACCACGCGGCGGGCGGCCTCGATGCAGAACGGCGGGTAGTCGTCCTCCGCGTCGTACACGGCCGGCCCGACGTCGACCACCTCGTGGC
The DNA here is from genome assembly GCF_040295345.1 of Actinosynnema sp. NPDC002837. NCBI lineage: Bacteria > Bacillati > Actinomycetota > Actinomycetes > Pseudonocardiales > Pseudonocardiaceae > Actinosynnema > Actinosynnema sp. NPDC002837. Next base: position 909 of record NZ_JBEOVG010000013.1, on the reverse strand, counting down.
CCGCGTCGGTCAGGTGCTTGACGAGGTGGGTCTTCAGCTCGAAGCCCGCGTGGTCCGATCCCAGGTAAACGCGCACGTCAGCAAGTCTGCCATCCTTGGCCGCGTGTTCGGACAAGAGGGTTGCCGGCTGCGGTTGGAGTGGGGTCCCGAGGGGGTCGCCGCCCTCGGGGAGCAGTGCGCGGTGCTCGTGGTCGTGGACGTGCTGTCGTTCTCCACCGCGGTGGACATCGTCGTGGCACGTGGTGGGGCCGTGCGGCCGGTGCACTGGTCGAAGCGCGCGTCGGCGGCGCGTCCGGCGGACCCGTCGTGGACGTTGCGGCCGTCGTCGCTGGTGTCCGTGCCGCCGGGGACGGAGCTGGAGCTGGCTTCGGCGAACGGCGCCACGTTGTGCTCGTCGGCCGAGGCGACGGGGGCGATCGTGCTGGCGGGGTGCCTGCGCAACGCGCGGGCGGTCGCCGTGGCGGCTCGTCAGTTGGCGGCGGGTGGGCCGATCGGCGTCGTGCCGGGCGGTGAGCGGTGGGGCGTGAACCTGACCGACGAGGCCGACGCCGGACCGTTGCGACCGGCGGTGGAGGACCTGCTCGGCGCGGGCGCGATCATGTCGTCACTGCTGGGCTACGGCTCGGCGTCGGTGGAAGCGGCGTTGGCCGCGGAGATGTACGCGTGGGCGTCGGTGGAGGACGTCCTGAACGGTTGTGTGTCCGGTCGTGAGCTCATCGCCGCGGGCCACGCGGGCGACGTCGCCCTCGCCGCCGAGGTCAACGTGAGCACCGCCGTCCCCCGCCTGACCGACGGCGTCCTCCACGCGCGGGGTTAGCGCCTGTTTCACAAGTCCGTGTTCGCGATAGTCGGGCCTGAGGCGGCTCCCGGGGGCACGGCCGAATGGGCCACATACAACAGCGGTATGCG